>JBDRNI010000144.1:0-3944 GCA_043811335.1 Candidatus Omnitrophota bacterium
ACAGATTTAAAAAAACCGGGAGGGTTATAGAAGAGGCGGAAATTCTGATATCCAGGTTTGGCGCGGAACATATTTATTTTTCGGACGAGGAATTTACTATTAACAAAGAACGGACGCTTGAATTGTGTGATTCACTGGCGGGGCTCGGTGTTTCCTGGAGCACGTCAAACCGGGTAGATACCCTGGACGATGAGATTGCAGCAGCGATGAAACGGGCAGGCTGTCGGTATATTTATCTGGGAATCGAAACTGCGTCAGCAAGAATTCACGATGCTATGAACAAAAAAATAAACCTTAGAAAAATACAGAGGGGGATTGACCTCCTTAAAAAACACGGAGTTGGCATCATACCGAACTTCATGATAGGGTATTTTGGCGAAACAAAAGAAAGCGTTTTAGACTCGGTCACTTTCGCGAAAAGAAATGATCTTGTGTACATGGCGCCCTTTTATACCATGTATCCGGGGAGCCGGGACTATGTTGCCCAGAGCGCGCACAGACCGGATTTATACACGTTTCTTAAGAAAGTGGGAGAATCCAGCATTTCGCCTTTTCCGGCCACCAATGTAACGGAGATGAGTGATTGGAAACTCGTGTATATGAGGAATTTTGGGTTTTCCGCGACCAGAGCGGCGCATATCAGCGATAATACGTTTGTCCGGAAAGTTCTGACCTTTCTCTCTCTGGTTTCTTTATATTTATACTATTTTCTCATTCCATCGAGATTCACGGCTATAGTGAGGAGATATATGTGGCCATTTTTAATGTCTATTGAAAAACAGCGCAATAATTCAGGGGAATGTTACGGCAATTCTGAAACCGCAAGCAGTATCGGCAAAGATCAATGATGGACTTGCAGAGCGGCAAAATATTCTTTTTCACGTTTCTTATTTTGGGCATCAATCTTCTGCCTGTTTATCTCTTCAGAAGAAAAGCGTCCGAGACGCTTTTCGTCGGCGCAGCGATAATTTGTTTCTTTGCCCTGTCGTGGCGTTTTATTGCCGAAGGCATGGTTGCGTATCATGACGCGGGACAGCACGAATATTTGCTGATGATCTTTAAACAGTGGATTGATAAAGGGATATCAGTCGGCTGGAATCCTTACATGAACGCCGGGGAACCGCTGTATCTGTTTTCCAACAGTTTTTTGTGGGCACCATGGACGTTTTTTTGCGGTTTGGACAAATTTGTCAATCTGGATTCATCTATTTTATTTAACTTGTACTGGGTTTTTCAATTCGCGAGTTTTTGCATCGGCGGATTTCTCCTATTTTCTCTTCTTTACGATGATTTTCGCGCGGCGTTTTTTTCTTTTATAGCTCTGATGTTCAGCGGGATGTTCATCATGAACCTGGGACAGCAGGCGGGAATGAACACCTTGTATTATTACCCATATTTACTTTTTTGCATTATCCTGTTCTTTAAGAAGAAAAACGTCTATGGAGCTGCACTGGCGATAATCTTTCTCGGCGCGGCAATGAACCATTATCTGCCTCATTATATTTTTTTGTGCACGGGAATAATTGTTCTGTTTATTCTTGTGCTTCATGCGGACAATTTGAGGATAGTTTTGTTAGAGTTGAAGAAACGCTACAAGGTTATTCTTTTTGCGATTGTCATCGCCCTTTTTGCGGCATCACCGGCGTTATTAACGTGTGTAGAAATGCGTTCTTATATTGCTCCTATGAGGAGAGGGAGCCATGGGATGGACGTGAAAATAGACGATACCGGGAGTCAATCGCAGGTTAACGCCCCCTTATACGGGTACAGAGTGCTTCTGGACAGGATGTTGCGGCACCGAGAGAACATACACCATGCGTTTTATTTCGGCATGATATCGCTTCTTCTCGTACCGGTAGCTTTACTTGCCTGGCGCAACAGGTATATGTGGGTATTTTTGTGCGGAGCTATAGTGACCATGTTCATGGGGACGGGTTTTGATTTTTGGGGATATCGTTTTTTAATGAAGTATTTTCCGGGGTTCAGCATGCTTCGACATACTTTTGAGTTGGCTCAGGCGGTATGTTTTTTGATGATAGTGCTTGCAGGTTATGGGTTAAAAGAGATTTTGAAAAAAGATCGTTCTCCGGGGGCGGCTCTGGCTTCGGTGGTTTTGGTGTTTTCCGCTTTTGCGGTCATGCTGATCGTTTCGCCGCGGCCCAATGTCGTATTGTTCGGTTCTTTGGGAACGGGAGTGTTGGTTTTTCTTAGCGCCAGACGGCTGATACCTCATGCCGGCCTAAGAAATATCGGCATGAAACTTTGTTATACTCTTGTGATGTTTTTTTTATTCGCGGACCTGACGCTTTTTTATATCCGTCATTATGATGCCAACATCGTGAATTATCGCATGACATTTCCTGAAAACAGACATTCGTTTCAGTTAGCGAATATTGTTTATCCGCTGGAGAGGGCATTTTATTCCGCGACGCCATATCCGGTTCCAACGGACATTTCTTCTCTGATCTTAAAGAAGGCCTCGCTTACGCATCCTGAAGATAATTTTGTGTTCTTAAGGACAAAGCGCCTCGACGATATGTTGAAACTTTTTGTTCCCGGGAGGGATTACGGAAAGGCGCTTGGGGTGGACGGTCCGTTAGTGTATTTTACCGACAAAGCGGAAATACGCCCCGCGTCTGTTACGAAAAAACAATTTATTGAAGAAGTTTACAATGGGACGTCGGGGAATAATAGATTCGTGTTCTTCGCGGAGGGGGATATTGATTTTGCCGCGCCCGCGGGCGACGGTAACACCGGGAAATGGTCGGTGGAGTTTGCCGAAAAACGTTCTGACCCCAACGCGCTTGAGATGAACGTCAATGCGCCGGCGGACGGGTTTCTCGTGCGCTTGGAAAATTATCATCCCGGATGGAAAGCATTCATTGACGGCAGGCGAGCGCGCATTTACAGGGCCAACTACGCCTTCGGAGCCGTAAGAGTCCCGCAAGGCGCGCACAGGATAGTTTTCCGCTTCTCAAGTATTTATCCCGCGCTGATGTATATCCATATTCTATGCGTATTCCTTACATGGTGCGCATTTAACGTCTGGCTATGGAGACAGTCCCCAACCTGGCAAAAATCAACCAGGTTGAAGCTGTAACCAGGTTGGACTTTTTAGGAATTTTTATGGAAGCTGTAACCAGGTTGGAATTTTTATGAGAAACAATAACCAAGATACAAGAAACAATAACCAAACAAGAACCAATAACCAAACAAGAACCAATAACCAAAGTTCAATAACCAAACAAGAAAACTGGTGTTTGGTTATTGTGATTTGAATATTATTTGTATCTTGTATCTTGGTTATTGGTGATTTACATGGTGGCGAGAGAGGATGAATGTTTAAGATAACACGAGATCATACCCATCTGGCAAGGATCCTATGCGGACTCGTCATATTTCTTGCGCCTTTCGCGATTTATGCGGGCAGTATGAATAATGATTTTCTTGCCGGTGATGATGAGGCGATAGTTCTGCGCAATGTGTATTTGCGCGACATGCGGCATTTCCCAAAGATCTTTACCGAGAATTACCGGGCGGGTTCGGGCGAGGTATCAAACTATTACCGGCCGTTTCAAGTGCTTATGTATGTTCCGATCGTGCAGACTGTCGGGATAACGCCCCTGCTTTTTCATCTGGAAAGCATATTTTTTCATGGGTTGTGCGGGCTTTTTCTGTATATTATATTCCTGGCGCTTTTCCGGCGAACCCCCGGGAAAGAGACAATGGTTCCCTTGGCAATAATCGCTTTGTGCGCGCTCCTGTGGACGGTTCATCCTCTGCATAACGCGGAAATAGCCGTTACAACAGGTATCGCCTCGCCCGCGCATCTGTTCTGGATGCTTTTCGGACTTTTCGCGTTTATCCGGTTTGAACGGAACGCGAAAAAGATCTGGTATGCCGCGGCGCTGGGGGCGTTTGTTCTTTCGCTTCTCTCCAAGGAA
>JBDRNI010000145.1:0-3037 GCA_043811335.1 Candidatus Omnitrophota bacterium
CACACCCCGCGCATTTCTACCTTCTTCACGTGCTCTTTCAGAATGCGCTGAAATGACAGGATATCTTTTTTGGTGTACGGGCGCGTGTCGCGGAACTTTTCGTTCTCTACTCCGTTGACGCGGAACTGCTGAAGACAATACTTTTCGGCGCCCCGCAAAACAGTGCCTATATCTCGGAAATCTTTCCCGCCGACTATCCCCGGCACACACGTCGTGCGGAATTCGTACGGCACGCGCGACGACATGATGATCCTCGCGCTTTCAAGCACGGCTCCGGCATGCTCAGTGTCGTCGGTCACGAGAGCGTATCGGGAAAACGCCGTCTTGATATCCAGCGCTACATAGTCAATCGCGCCGGAGGCCAGAAGCTCCTTGAGCCGGTCGGGACCTGACCCGTTGGTATCAAGTTTTACCTTGAGGCCTTTTTGTTTCGCGCGCCGCGCAAAACCCAGAAGGCCGTCATGAATGGTCGGCTCGCCGCCGGTGATCACGACGCCTTCGATCATTTTTCCGCGGCTCTTGATCTGTTCAAAGATATTTTCTTCGGAGAGACCCGTTTTTGCACCCGTCCCGATCAGGCGCGGATTGTGACAATACGGGCACTTGAAATTACATCCTTGCGTGAAAACTGCGGACGCCAGATGACCCGGAAAATCAACCAGCGAGAGACTCTGCAACCCCTGCTATTACCATTTTCAACCACGCTTTTTGCCTCGTCAAGGTTGTATTTTTTTCTGTCCTTGAACTCTTCGGTTTTTCCCTTGTTCCAGGACTGCACCGGCCTGAAAAACCCGGTTACTCTCGCGAATACTTCAACTTTACACTTACTCTCTTTCATGTCAGAACTTCCTCCTTATCGGCTTTCTCTTCCCCGGTTTCAACGACCTCATGCGGACACGTGAAATGTTCTCCGGGAATATATCCATGTTTTGAACATATAGTAAACGTCGGCGATATCGTGAAATACGGCATTTTATGCGTCTCGGCTATACCGCGGACAAGTTTCTTGCAGGCCTCGACATCTTCCATGCGTTCACCGAGAAATATATGAAATACCGTTCCGCCCGTGTAAAGCGGTTGTATTTCGTCTTGATGTTTCATGGCTCCGAAAAGGTCTTCCGTGTAATTTACCGGCAAATGCGACGAATTGGTGTAATACGGCTCGTCTGTTCCCTGAGTTACGATGCCGGGATATTTTTCTTTATCAATACTCGCAAGGCGATACGACGTGCCTTCAGCAGGAGTCGCTTCAAGGTTATACAAGTGTCCCGTCTCTTCCTGAAATTCCACCAGCCGCTCTCTTATATAGTTCAAAATATCCAGCGCGAACGCTTTGCCCTTTTCCGTTGAAATATCCTCTTTCAGCAGATTGAGACACGCTTCGTTTACTCCTATCAGTCCGATCGTGGAAAAATGATTCGACCAGCACGTGCCCCGTCTCTTTTGGATATCCGCCAGATAATAACTTGAATAAGGATACAGCCCCTGTTCCGTGAGCTGTTCCAGTATCCTCCTTTTTGTCTCCAGCACCTCCCTGGCCGCCCGGAGAAGGTCATCCAGCCCCTTAAAGAAATTTTCACGCCCGCCCGACAGATACGCCAGACGCGGAATATTAAGCGTGACCACGCCTATGGACCCCGTGAGCGGATTAGATCCGAAAAGCCCTCCGCCTCTCTTGCGAAGTTCCCTGTTATCAAGCCGCAGACGGCAGCACATGCTCCGCGCGTCGTCGGGATTCATGTCGCTGTTGATGAAATTTGAAAAATACGGAATACCATATTTCGCCGTCATCTGCCAAAGCCCGTCCAAGTCGGGGTTATCCCACTCAAAATCTTTGGTTATGTTATACGTGGGTATCGGGAACGAAAATATACGCCCCTTGGCGTCGCCCGCGATCATGACATCGCAAAAGGCCTTGTTGATAAGACATGCTTCTTTCTGGAAATCACCGTATTTCTTATCTTTGATTTCTCCGCCGACAATAACCGGTTCGTCTCTGAAAGTTTTCGGGATCTTGACATCCATCGTGATATTGGTGAACGGCGTCTGAAACCCCACGCGTGTCGGCACGTTGATATTAAAGATAAACTCCTGCATGTATTGTTTTATCTGCGGGTACGTAAGCTTGTCGTAATAAACGAACGGCGCGAGCAGCGTATCAAAATTGGAAAATGCCTGAGCGCCGGCGGATTCACCCTGAAGCGTGTAGAAAAAATTCACTATCTGCCCGAGCGCCACGCGAAAATGTCTCGGAGGATCCGATTCTATTTTACCGTAGGCCCCGCCGAACCCGCGCGTTAGAAGATCTTTCAGATCCCACCCGCAGCAGTATGCGCTTATAGACCCCAGGTCATGAATGTGTATGTCGCCTTCTGTGTGACGTTCGGCCACTTCTTTGGGATAGATGCGGTCAAGCCAGTATTTGTTGGAAACAGCGGTGGATATAAAATTGTTCAGGCCCTGGAGAGAATATCCCATGTTCGCGTTCTCTTTCACGCGCCAGTCCTTCTGCTGGATATAATCGTCAACCATGTTGACGGCATCCGAGAGAAGAGCTTTTGTCCGGCGCAGTTTTGCGCGCTGATCTCTGTAGAGAATATACGCCTTGGCCGTTTTGGCGTTGCCGTTTTCTATGAGTATTTTCTCAACAAGATCCTGAACGTTCTCAACCGTGGGAACACGGCCGTCTTTATACAGTACTTCAAGAAACGAAACAGCGCGTCTTGTTATCTCCCGCGCCTTTTCAATATTTTCGCCGCCGACGGCTTTCGCCGCCGAAAAAACCGCGGTCTCTACCTTTTTGGCATCAAACGCCTCAAGACGCCCGTCTCTTTTTCTGACGTATTTAAGTTCTGTGGAATACACTTTTCTCCTTAGTTAACTTTGGGGACATTTTCGCGGGATAAGTCAAAAAATACCATATGTTGTCCTTCTTGTCAAGTCGGACACAATATCTAGTTAGTAGTAAAAAAGTCGGATTTTTCTCTTGACGCGTGCTTTTCGCCGTTTCGGGCGGATTTACTGGCGGAGAAGGGGA
>JBDRNI010000146.1:0-12151 GCA_043811335.1 Candidatus Omnitrophota bacterium
GATGAACGCACAGAGGGGTATATTTCAGGGAGATTTGGCTAATGGCAAAGATAGATGTTAAGAGTTTAAGTTTATACTATGGCGATTTTCAGGCGCTTAAAAATGTAAATGTGGCTATAAAAGAGAAGAAAATCACGGCTGTAATCGGACCTTCCGGATGCGGTAAGTCGACATTGCTTCGAACATTTAATCGGATGAACGATCTTATTGAAGGGGTAAAAACCGACGGCCAAATTTTAATTGATGGAAAGAATGTCTTAAATTTTTCTGTCGATCTGGTTCAGTTGCGCAAAAAAGTAGGCATGGTTTTTCAAAGACCAAATCCATTCCCTCTTACGATATTTGAAAATATCGTTTTTGGGTTAAAAGTTCATAATAAAATAAACAGAAATAAATTGCCGGAGATCGTAGAGAAATGTCTTCATGAAGTATTATTATGGGATGAATTAAAAGATAAACTTAATAATTCAGCTCTTAGCTTATCGCTTGAGCAGCAACAGCGGCTTTGTATTGCAAGACTTCTGCCGGTGAAGCCGGATGTATTACTTATGGATGAGCCTTGTTCGGCTCTAGATCCACAAGCAACGCAAAGAATAGCAGAATTAAGGCACGCTCTTAAAAAAGAATATACGGTTATTGTAGTTACTCATAATATGCAACAGGCGGCTAGGGTTTCAGATGAAACAGGTTTTATGCTGTTGGGAGAGCTTATAGAGTTTGGTAAAACGCAGGATATATTCACAAACCCAAAAAATAAAATGACCGAAGATTATATTGCGGGCCGGTTTGGGTAAAAAACGGAGGTTAAAAATGGAACGACATTTTGATGAAGAATTAAAAACTTTGAAGGAAAGACTGTTGAAAATGGGCGGTTTGGTTGAGGAAGCTATTCGTATGTCGATAAAAGCGTTGGTTGACCGTAAACCCGAATTAGCGGATAAGGTTATTAAGTCGGATGACGCGGTTAACATGTTGGAGATAGAAATAGATGAACTCTCTTTGAAGCTCTTAGCGTTGCGCCAGCCGCAAGCCGGAGATCTTAGGTTTATTGCTTCGGTAATGAAAATTAATAATGACCTTGAGAGGATAGGTGATTTAGCTGTGAATATCGCTGAACGAACGATAGAACTTTTGAAATTTCCTATAGTGAAGCCGCTTATTAATATTCCAAGAATGGCAGAGATAACTCAGGGAATGCTGAAAGACAGTCTGGATGCCTTTGTGAACAAAGATTCAAAATTGGCTAAAAGCGTATGTAAACGCGATGATAAGGTGGACAATTTAAACGAGCAGATTTTTAGAGAATTATTGACATATATGTTACAGGATCCTAAAACAATTGAACGGGCTGTAGATCTAATTTTAGTGGGAAGAAATCTGGAAAGAATTGCAGACCATGCAACCAATATATGTGAGGACGTAATTTATATGGTGAACGGCAAAACAATAAAGCATCATATTGAAGAGAGAGAGCTTGAGAGGAAAGATGACCGCAATATATAAAACCAAAGGGGGAACCAAAGGGGTCAGAAACCAAAGAAACCAAAGGGGTCACCCCCGAAAATCGAAACTCCCCCGTCTTTTCCGGCCCGGGACCGGAAGTATGATGCGGTTAAAAGGTGGACTCTTTTTATGCGCAGATTTATGAAATTTGTAATTGACATTTTCAATTTTCATGGTAATTTCTTATACCAGGATTCCATGTTAATTAATTTATACCAGGAATGCCGGAGCTATTGACATTTACCGGGAATTCTGGTATCATTTGTTTATGAGAATACATATTCCCAATAGCGCATTCTTAGGGAACATAGACCCATTTTTCAGGAGATTTGATCCCCTAAATCCGTCTCTTCTGGAAATTACGGCCAATGAGAAATGGATTTCGGTGCACCCAGTTGTTTTGTCAATGATAGCGGCGCTGGGCGTTTCTATGAAACCTGAAATACGGTGCGAAAAACTTGAAGCAAGGTCCAGGCATTATCTTGTCCGTATGGGGCTTTTTAGGATGCTTAATATAGAGCCGGAAATTACCTTAATTGAACATGAGCCAGCCGGTCGCTTTATTCCGTTAATACAAATTCGCACATCAACCGAGCTTACTAAGTTTATTACGGAAATGATCCCATTGCTGCATCTTAAACAAGACCAAGCTCAAACGATCGGCTATGTTGTCAGTGAGTTGGTGCGAAACGTGATAGAACACGCCAATTCAGAAAGTGGAGCTCTCTTATGTGCACAATATTATAAAAAGAGTAATACCGTTCGCATAGGGATCGCCGATTCGGGCGTAGGGATCAAGACGGCCATCAGCCAATCTTATTCTCCAAAGACCGATTTGGAGGCTGTTAAGCTGGCTCTTTGGCCGGGCATTACCGGTACGACTCGCAGGGAGGGGGGAAGCGAGCAAAATGCCGGCGCCGGTTTATTTTTTATTAAATCAATTGCATGGGTTAACCGGGATTTTTTTGTTATCTATAGCGGGAATACAATGTATAAATTGCTTAGAAGATCGCCAACATCAAGGTTGCGCCTGAACGCTGATCCCTTTAAGGACAGGCATTCCGTTGATGAACAGCTTCCGTTTTGGCGGGGAACAATTGTCGGAATAGATATTAACCTTGAACAAACTGAGGAATTTTCCATTTTATTGGATGCCATGCGCAAGGGATACACCGACGCTGTCAGGGAACGAAGGAAAGCAAGATACAGGAGGCCGCAATTTACATGAAAAGTATTCGTATTTTTGAAAAGGCCGGAGCTTTTGCAGAAAACAAGGATATTGCAAGAGATATCAGAGTTAAGGAGATGATTCCGACATTGGGGCAGGGCGGGAAAATCAGGCTCGATTTTAACGGCGTTGATGCCGCAACCCAGTCATTTGTCCATGCTCTTCTCAGTGATGTCTTAAGAAAGCATGGCGTTGACATACTCGACCGTATAGAGTTTAAATCCTGTAACGTAAAAGTCCAGAAAATTATTGAGATCGTCGTAGAATATATGCAAGAGGGGATGGGGATTGAGAACGGCGATCATCAAGGAGAAGGTTGATGCCGTCCCGTTTGGTCAAACCAAAAGGGTCACCTATTGTGTAATTTTGTGTAATTTTGTACCGTTTGCAATTTTAAACCTTCACAGTGTCCCCTTTTTCAAGATTAAACCTGTCCCCCGGGGGGGGGCTTGAACGTTTTTCTCAACCAGGTTGTACAATTTCATCCCTCGACTTCGCTCGGGACTTGTTGGCTCAACCTGGTTGAAGTAAAACTACGAATTTTGTGCCCCCACCACAATCCACCCTTGTCTTACGAACGGTTTCATGTAAAAATATATCGGACAATTCACAATAACGAGGGAGGGAAATGAAAAAGAGCATAGTTATTATTTGTGTATTGATAGGCGTTCTATTTGTAACTGATCTTGCTTATTCTGCAGCTACCGGACGAGTAAACACAACGGAGGAGGAAACTATGGTAAAGGCCAGAGCGCGGCATATTTTGGTGGATTCTGAGGATATATGCAAGGAGCTTAAGACGCAGATCGAAGGAGGGGCTGATTTTGGGGAGGTTGCTAAAAAGCATTCCAAGTGTCCTTCGGGGAAACAGGGCGGGGATCTGGGGGAGTTTGGTAAAGGGCGGATGGTTCCGGAATTTGATGCGGTGGTTTTTACGGCTGAGGTCGGGAAAGTCCAAGGGCCGGTGAAAACGGATTTTGGATATCATCTTATTGAGATCACGAGCCGGACGGATGAAGGATAGGGAAAGCGGATAGGAGTTTGATGAAAAAGACGTTTTTACACGGGGTGTCCGGCGTTTTGATGCTTGGGTGTGTTTTGACGGGCGTCAGCGGATGCGCATCCGCGCCTACGCAGAAGGCGCGGGAATATTTTGAGAACCTGTATAAACGTATAGGATACAAAAAAGAAGGCAATTACAGGGTTATAGATATATTTTACGCAACGAGCCGTGAAGTTACCGAGAAAAAGGATTCAACTCTTAAGTTCCTTCCGCGCATGGGTAAAGGCGTGACCGGCGGTAAGGTAGATGTAAAAGTTGATCCGCGGATAAAAATAGGGAAGATGCTTCCCCGGCGGTTCAAGAGAAAAGGCGAGATCGGTATTCAGGACGTTCAGAAACTGAGTGACGCCGATCTCTTGAAACAGCTCACGGATGCTGTCGCGAACTCACCGCACAAATCGCTTCTTGTTCTCGTGTTCGGGTTCAAGGATGATTTTGAATCGGTTGCCATAGAGGCCGCGTATTTCGCTTACATGCTTGACGTGAATACGCCTATCCTTCTTTTTGACTGGCCCGGGGATCAGCCGGTGTCCATTGACGGGTACCATAAAGCGCAGAAGAACGCTAAGGCTTCAGGTCCGTATCTCGGCGAGCTCCTGACTTCTGTGATACGCGTCGTGAAACCGGAAAAGATATGGATACAGGCATCCAGCCTGGGATGCCAGGTTATTTGCGACGCGTTTGAACACATGCATAAGTATGACGATCTGCGGGATGCAGAAACTGAGATACATCACGTGTTCCTGGCCGCTCCCGATGTGGGTCAGGATGATTTTGACGATCATTTCAAGGAACAGATCTCGGCGTTATCGCAGGGATTAACGACCTATGTCGCGTCCAATGACGAGGCGCTTCTCATAAGCAGTATCCTCAACGAGGAAAAACGTGTCGGCCGGTTGAAAAAACCGGGAAAAGCGATGGATCAGTCGGAAGAAACCAGAGATCTCCTTTACCTTAAATCCATGGCGCCGGACAAGATATCCCTGATTGATGTTACCCTCAGAAACAAGGCAAGCTACGGGCATGGATATTATCTGGAAGATTCGGAGTATTTTGACAACGTGTATTTCAGGATCTTTGGTAACCCGCCCCACTCAAACAGACGGCTCTACCTGATAAAGTATCAGGGCGATACCGATTACTGGGTGCTTAAATAATAAGCGCGTCCAGGGACATGTCTCCCAAAATATCCCCCAAAAGCGGGGTGGAAAACTTGCATATTGTGGGTTTTGTGGTATGCTTTAGGGCGTTCATATCCCCGTTGCTGCTAGAGTGGCGGGGGTGTTGCTATAGAGATGTTGCTATATATGGATAGCCAAATATAAGGAGGGTGGAAATGAGTGGAAAGATGTTTTTCCAGATAATACTTTTGATAATCATCGGTGGGCTGATAGCGTGCGCGATGAAAGTCGGCATGAAGTACGTGAAGTGCGCGTATTATAGGGCGTCGGACAGCAAATGTGTCTGTTGCGGGCAGCCGAGTAAGGACAAAGGGAAAATGGCCCATATGGGTATGACCCGGCAAGCTTCGAAACAAGAGGTCAAAGCGGCTGCGGGTCAGTAAAAAAGGCGCAGACGAAATAGTGTAATAAAAAAGCCCATCCGGGGTAAATGCCGGGTGGGCTTTTTTGTTGCTGAAATAACGAAGGAGGCGCGGTCAATGACAGGCGATCTGTGGGGGCGGTTTAAGCGGCAGGCGGCGGAGGCGCCGGATGCGATCGCTATTCAGCACAAAGAACGAGTCGCGTGGAAGGATATTCGGTATAACGCGCTTGAAGCCCGCATGGGATCGCTGGCCGCTTTTCTTGCCGCCCGAGGCGTTAAAAAGGGCGACCGGATAGCTGTTCTGATGGAAAACCGTCCCGCGTGGCCCGTGGTGTTTTTTGCGGCGGTCTCTCTCGGCGCGTCAGTTGTCCCCATAAGTCCGGAATCCGTTCCCCTGGAAGTTAAAAATATACTGAATGATTCCGGCAGCGAGACCGTTTTCGTGAGCGAAAAGTCACTTTCTCTCATGGATGGGATCCAAGAGGAGACGCCGGCCGTAAAGAACCTGATCTCCGTGGATTCGGAAGAATTCTCCTCGGCGGTAACAATGAAACCCGACCCCGCACCGCGCGAGGCAATAGACCGCGATGATACCGCATGCATCCTGTATACCTCCGGAACGACCGGCGAACCTAAAGGCGTCGTGCTTTCACACGGCAATCTTATTTCTAACTGTGATTCTGCCCGTCAGTTGAAGCTGATAACGTCCGCGGACAGAATCGTTTCCATTCTTCCCTTGCATCACGCATATCCCTTGATGGCGACGATGATACTTCCGTTTTTATGCGGCGGAGGGATCGTTTATCCGGAGACCTTGCGCGGTGAGACTTTGCTGGAGGCCATGAGGGATTCCCACGCGACGATCCTCGCAGCAGTGCCGCGTGTTTTCAGTTCATTTCGTGAAAAGATAATGGGTCCGCTGCAAAAAGCGCCTTTCGCAGCCGGATCATTAAATAAATTCGCCGGGTCGGTATTACACGGGATACGCGAAAAAACCGGGATCAATCCGGGGCGGTATCTTTTCCGGCGCATTCACGCGAAGTTTGGTGCCGCGATGCGTTTATTCATTACCGGCGGTGCCAAGCTTGACGCGGAAACCGGAAAGTTTCTTTCAGGACTGGGGTTTACGATACTGGAAGGATACGGTCTTACCGAAACTTCTCCGATCCTGACGTTTAATCCCTTAAAAAAGCCGAAAATGGGGTCTGCCGGATTGCCGGTTCCCGGGGTTACCCTGAAAATTGAAAATGAGAACGAAAAAGGCGTAGGCGAGGTTATTGCCGCGGGCCCGAATATCATGCAGGTATATTATAAACGTCCGGATTTAACCGCGGCCGTAATAAAAAACGGATGGTTTCATACGGGGGATCTTGGATATGTGGATAAAGACGGGTATCTGTTCCTGACCGGGAGGATAAAGGACGTTATTGTCCTGAGTTCCGGCATGAATGTTTTCCCCGAAGAGGTGGAAAAGGCGTATGCCGCGCGCGCGCCGATCAAAGAAATGTGCGTGTTCGCCGCATCCGCGAGAGAAGGGGCGGAACGCTCTTCCACGCTCCGGGCCGTTGTCGTGCCAGACCTTGAAGTATTCAAAAAATACGGGGCGGTGAATCTCAGGGCCGTTATCCGGGAAATATTTAACGATGTTTCCAGGACGCTGCCCGCGCACATGCGTCTCGGTGGATTTTCGCTGACCCTGGAAGCCCTTCCACGGACACTTCTGGGAAAGATAAAACGTTTTGCCGTTAAAGAGGATCATGCGCGCAGGGAAGACGGAACCGAGGCCGCAGACGAAAAAGAGAAATTGTCAAAAGATGATCTGGATATGATGCGGACGGATCTGTATAAGAAGATCATTTGTTATCTGAAAGAACAAACCGGGATAAAAAGAGATATTACGCCCGGTGATTCGCTGGAACTTGATCTCGGCATAGATTCGCTGGGCAGGGTAGAGCTTGTTTCAGGGCTTGAGGGGATAACGGCCGCGTCAATAGGGGATGATGTTGTCGGTCGGGCGTTCACCGTGCGCGATGTGGTTATCGGAGTGGAAGCGGCGCTGTCCGAAAAAACGATCCCTTCGCGGGCGCGGAAAAACGAAAGCTGGGAAACGATCCTGCGGGTTCCGCCGAAGGAAGAAAACCTGAAAAAGATAGATCTAAACCCGGGCGCAGGCGCGTGGATAGCTGGATTCTTTTTTGTCGGTCTATTCAAGACGTTTTTTAAAATATTCTGTCCGCTGAAAATTGAAGGGCCGGAAAACCTGCCGAAGAAAGGTCCGTATATTCTCTACGCGAACCATGTGAGTTATTTTGATGCTTTTCTTGTTGCGGCGGCCATGCCGGATTTTCCGCGATTGGATCTCTTTTTTGTCGGTTTCAGGGCATATTTTGACGTGCCGGTTATCCGCCGCCTCATAAAGGTCGGACGGATCATCCCTCTTGATTTTTCAGCGCACCTTCTGGAAGCGCTGAGAAGCTGTTACTATGTTCTTGAGAACGGAAAAATGCTGTGCCTCTTTCCGGAAGGGCTGCGTTCGTTTGACGGACGGCTCGGAGAATTCAAGAAAGGGTTCGGAATTCTCGCGAAAGAGACCGGGGCAAAACTCGTGCCGGTCGTTCTGGAAGGCGCATACGAGGCCTGGCCGAGAACCGCCGCGTTCCCGAGGCGTCATCCTGTAACGGTAAAGTTCGGCAAGTCCGTTCCGGTCGCTCAGGCGGAAGAAGAAGGAACCCGGCTGGGCGCGAAAGATGGTTATGAAGCTGTATGCGCTGGTGCCAGAGGTATCCTGCTGAACCTATCCCAACCTGGCAAAAACCAACCAGGTTAAAACTCCAACCAGGTTGGAAAATTACCCAAAATCCTTCCTTTATGTTATAATAACAATCATGAAAAATATCACTATCCGAAGGGGCAGACCGGATGATGCCCACGATTTTTCGCGGTTGGTTCTTTATACTACCCCGAGACCGAGGTTCCTTTTGCATTTGTTTGGACACAGGGCAAAGCATGTCATGAGAAAGATGTTTCGGCATTCCGGGAACTTTTTCAGCTTTGAGCATTCATACATATTAGAGGTAAACGGCGAAACCGCGGGGATGGCGCTCACGTATAACCATGAGGAAATGCGGAATGAAAAACTGCGCGTGTGTTTTCTGGTTTTAAGATATCTCAGGTGGCGGATATTTCCGCGGGTGATCAATCTGCTTAAAGCCATGCAGAATATCGGCCGGGTTGAGAAGGGGGAGAGCTATCTCAGCAATATCGCCGTGTATCCCAGGTTCAGGGGGCAGGGAGTCGGCACGCGGCTGATCGAGGCGGTTGAGAACGAAGCGGTCCATGCCGGAAGCCGGCGCCTGGCGCTGGATGTGTCGGTTCGCAACGAAAGGGCGATAAATCTTTATGAACGATTGGGGCATACCGTGGAATGCACGCTGCCGGTCTTCAATGTCGGAGATGAGGAATTCAGTTTTTTCAAGATGAGCAAGGATGTTTTTTCTGATAAGCGACGACAGCCGCAAAGGCAAGAAGAAGCGTTCCAAAAGCAATGCTTACAAAGCGCCACGTATTCACGACCGGTATGAATTTGGTGAGATCGGTGTTGAGAATGCTCAGGACGAAAAAAATAAGAAGCGCGCCGCACATGACTTTTCTTTCCTCGTTTTTTACCGCAAAACACGCGATCATTCCCAGCGGTATGATCAGAGCAATAAAGGTAGCTACCCATGAGATCGGGGAGAACAAGAGAGATATCATGATGAGCAGAGAGATCTCAAAATACCTGTATTCCTTATGATCCCGTCTTTTTCCGCGTTTACCGAAGCCAATAAGTTCAACGTAAGAGTTTAGGGTGAATAGACCCCCCAGCATGAGGAATAAATTCCCGACAGAAATGGCATTTTTTACAGAGTTCAATTTTAGAAGAAGGGTGCCTACGCCGTATGTGATGGACTGGTTTTTATAATTCAGGAGCTGGGATGTTACTGACATGTTGAGCATTTCCCGCCAGTCCCCGAGAAGCGCGGCTGTTCTTGCCGGTCCTAGCGCGAGGGCGGGGAGAAACAATAACACCGGAAAAGATACAGCCGCCCCCAGCACCAGACGCCATTTCCCGGTAAGCAGAAAATAAAGCAGTATAGGCGCGAAAGACGGTTTGAACTGCAGAAGCAGAGCAATAAGTACCCCGCAAAAAATTTCCTTCCCCTTGACGTAGGCCGCCAGAAAAAGAACCAAGAGGGCCGCCGCGAACACGTCTGTCTGACCTATGGATATGTTCATGAGATAAAATCTTAAGGTTCCGATAAACATTACCCAACAGATAACAGGCATGAATTTTTCTTGAATACCGAGATCGTCACGGAATCGTTTCGCCAGAAAGAGAAGCGCCCATAGAAAAACGGCGTTTGACATTATGATCCACACGGCGAGCGAAACTGACATGAGAGGTATCATGCCGAATGGGATCAGCATGAACGCCGTAAAAGGTGAATATCTGAAATGATAGAACGGTTCATTCTTGTCATAGACAGGATATTGCTTTTCCGGACGGTCCGTGATATTAAGGAGCATGTTGTGTGATGCCGCCCAGAACACCTTAAAGTCGCACATGTAAATATCGCCCTCAGCGAGCGCATCCTGTTTTGCCGCCACCATGCGCCCATAATAGTAAATATCAGCGCCCGCCGAGATCAGCAGGAATGCGGCTATGAAAATGAGGATATATTTGTGTTTTTGTATGTTGAGGGATGGCATTTAGGCATAGTATATAGTGTTATACCGTTCTTTGCAAGCAGGAGGGCGTTAAGGACGGTTTGGTTAAAACATAAAAAAGCTAAATATAGTGCTTGCATCCGTTTTTCGATGTGGTATAATCTACGTTAAGACAATAAAAGCCCACATCGGGCAGGAAGAGAAGGGATATATAATGACGACTTCATGGCTTAACAGGCATATAGGGATGCGTAGGGTAATAGGCGTTATCGCCTTATTTACCTTTACGGCGTGTTTTGTCCTTTCGGATGCCCAGGCGGCAATAGGTGCAGGAACCGCCCGATACGGTGTGCCGAAAGAAGAGCGGGGGCCGGTTACCATTCCCGCCGATTTAGGCCGGGTAGAGGACTCATGGAGATCTCCTTCGGATCGGGCGATGATCGTGCATATTCAGGATGCTCATTGTAATTACGCCGCTCAGCATAAGATAGCCGAGATCATAGAATATCTGAATACGCGATATGGTATAGATACCGTAAACCTTGAAGGTGGAGAGGGCAATTATGACTTGTCTGTTTTCGCAGGGATAAAAGATAAGGAAGTTCGCAAGAAGACATCGGAGTTCTTCCTGAAAGAAGGGCTTATGAGCGGCGCCGAATATTTCGCCGTTGTTAACCCGGGCCGAGTGAAGCTCTGGGGCGCGGAAAATACCGTGCTTTACCTCAAAAACCTGAATATATATAGGAAGTCCCTTGCACATAAAGAAGAACGGGACGCATATCTAAAGTCCCTGAAATCTATCCTGGAGCACCTCAAACGGCATATCTATTCTCCGGAGCTGTTGGAGCTTGACGGGAAATACGTTCAGTACAAGTCAAAGGCCATTGAGTTTAAAGATTATCTGGAGTATCTCGCGGGGAAAGCCGAAGAAAAAGGCATAGATGCTGGATCTTTCCCAAATATTCATCTTTTGCTCCGTTCCCTCGAGAAAGAGAAGAACATAGATTTCAAAAAGGCCGATCTTGAAAGAGACGCGTTAATAGACGCCTTGCGCCGGATATTGTCCGATAAGGAGATGGAAGAACTTGTCCTGAAGATAATAGAATTCACTGGCGAGAAACTATCTCTGAAGGATTTCTACGCGTATCTTGCCGAAAAGGCGACCTGCGTAAATCTTGATATGAAGGATTTCCCGGAACTCCGGAAATTCATCGCATATATCTCAGTATACAGCGCTGCTGATAAAGCTAAGTTAATGGATGAAATGGATGCGCTTGAAAGCGCGATAAAAGAGGTGATGTTTGAGAACGAGACACAGAAAGACCTTGCGCTGTTATCCAAAAACCTCATTTTGACCGAGAATCTGTTCAATGTCGCTTTAACAAGAGGTGATTACGAATATTATAAGAAGCATAAGGGCTCGTTTAATATTGCGAAATACGTCACGTTCATAGAAAAAAAAGTGCCGCTATACCAAATACCGGCAAAACTTGATAAAAATGTCATCCGGCTTGATCAATACCGCAACGAGATGGCCAAGTTCTACGAATATTCATTCAAGCGCGACAAGAGCTTTCTTAAAAATATCAAGTTCGGCAAGCAAGGGCAAAAAGCAACTATCTTGGTAACCGGCGGTTTTCACACCGAAAACCTTCTCGCCAGGTTAAAGGCTAGAAACATATCATACATCTCGGTCATGCCGGAGTTTACAAATGAAGATGGATATAAGTCGCCGTATTTTGACATTCTTTCGGGAAGGCCTGCAGGGCTTGTTAACTATATAACAGCGCGAATCTCAACAATGGCGATATATTCGTATTTTTGCGGTGAGAGAACCCGAAATGTTCATTCGTTAGGAACAAGCGATATTGCGGAAATAGTTGAAGGGATATCCGGGTTAATTCAAGGCGAAGAAAAGGCGGTACTTCTTTTAAAAGACAGGCTCCGTGTTGAAGTGGCTGAAAAAGCGCCGAGATATGGAAATGCACCGGTTGAAGAGATACTGGGTTTAGAAATAGGTGGCAAAAAAGTATGGGCTGTGTGGCCGGAGAAAGAAAGGCCTAACCCGGCTGATGAAAACGACACAGTTGAGAAAATTGATGCAA
>JBDRNI010000147.1:0-5994 GCA_043811335.1 Candidatus Omnitrophota bacterium
ATCCGTGACGCCCTGGTTCTGGGCTTGGAGATCAGCGCCACGTTTTAGTGAACAGTGATCAGTGAGTAGTGATCAGTCGCGTAGAGTCTCTACGTGCAAATAACCAAGTTACAAGATACAAATAATATCCAAACACCAACACCCAAACGATGTTTTCTCCTGTTTGATTATGGTTCGGCTTCGCTCACCATCCTTCGAACCATCCTGCCTGCCCCGCCTGCCCCGAGCGAAGCCGAGGGGAGCGAAGCCGAGGGGAGCGCAGCCGAAGGATTGTATCTTGTTTCTTGTATCTTTCCGCAGGGGTGCCCCCAAAATGCTTGCCCCCGCGAAAGCGGGGGACATGTCCCCCAATATTCCCGCCCCTGCGTTTGCTCCGACCTCAACTTATGATATACTATGCAAAAAGGGAGGTGCGGTATGGAAACTTCTATATTGCTGGCCAAGGTGTTCGGGGTTTATCTTGTTGTTATCGGAATAAGCCTGCTGATCAATCGGAAGGTCTTTCAGGAAGTCATGGGGAGCTTTGCGAAGAGTCCGGGGGTTCTTTTTCTGAGCGGTGTGATCGCGCTTCTTTTCGGTCTTTTTATCGTGAATCTCCACAACGTGTGGAAATTCTACTGGGTGGTCATAATAACCATTTTCGGATGGGCGTCGCTTATAAAAGGCGTGACCCTGATGATCTGCCCGCGGTTCATGGTTCGGATGGCGGAATCATATAAGAAAAACACGGGACTACTGATCATTCAATCGTTGATCGTCCTCGTTCTCGGCGCAGTTTTGATATACGCAGGATATTTTTCGTAAGGGCGAATAATCATTCGCACGTACGTCTTCGTCCCGCGCGAACGAAAGTAGAATTCGTAGGGGCGGGGTTGCCCCGCCCGAAACGCTCCGCCCGAGACGCCGTACGTTCAGGGCAGACACATGGGTCTGCCCCTATGTGGATTTCGCGTCGGGACGGCCGACGGCCTTAAAACTGCAAACTCACCGGAGGCAACATGAAAAAGACATTTGTCGTTAAATAGGGACGTCACCTATTTATTAAAAATTAAATAGTTACCCAAATAGGTGACGTCCCTATTTAATAGTTTCCCGCGCATTGACGAAATGGAGATGCATAATGGAAAGAAAAGATGTGATAACGGTTAAGGGTAGCCCCGTGACACTGCTCGGGGAAGAAGTTAAGGTCGGGCAGAAGGCGCCGGCATTCAGGGTGCTGGATTTGGATCTTGCCGAAGTTAGCTCGGAAAAGTTCAAGAATAAAATAAAACTTATTTCTTCCGTTCCTTCGCTGGATACGCCGGTTTGTGATCTGGAGATAAAACGGTTCAATGACGAAGCGGCTAACGTATCCAAGGATGTGGTCATAATTTTTATCAGCATGGATCTGCCCTTCGCGCAGAAACGGTTTTGCCAGGATTATGATATAAAGAAGGTCAAGACCTTTTCCGACCACAGGGACGGGGATTTCGGGATAAAATATGGGGTATTGATAAAGGAACTGCGTCTCCTGGCACGGGCGATCTTTATAATTGGCAAGGACGATAACGTGAAATACGCAGAGTACGTGAAAGAACTTACCGCGCCGCCCGACTACGAAAGCGCGCTTGAGGCCCTCAAGGCGTGTCATGCGTAGTGGCGGGTTCTTCTAAACCCGTTTTTTTTAAAAAGTGTGAAAAACAGCCAATTTTCGTGCTCAGGGGTGTCCCCAAAAGACATGTCCCCATTGCATTCCGCGTCTTGACATCGCTTTCTTAATGTTGTAAAGTGATAAAGAACGGCTACGGGGGGAATAGTGGTAAAGCAGAAGGGAGGCACATATGACACGCTGGACGGGAAGAACAAGGATTATCGCGGTTATAGTTGCGGTCATGTTCATTTGCGCGGCTGCCGGGTATTGTTATGCCGGGCCCATTAAAGATTCTGTCAGCTGGTATGATAAAGGCAAGGGCCTGTATAAAAAAGGCGATTTTGAAGGCGCTGTAAAGTGTTTCCACAAAGCTGTTTACGGGTATCCCAAGAATGTCATGACCGAGGTTTCCATGTATTTTCTGGCGAACACATACTGGCACATGGGAGATGCCGGCAGGGCGGTTTCGGTTTACCGGAATATTATAACGAGATACGGGAAAAGCTATTGGGTGGATCTGGCCAAAGGGGATCTCAAGGAGATACAATCAAAAAAATAGGTGTCGAACGGGAAGAGACGCCGTATGATCAATCTTAAGGGTAAAAAGAGAAGGCTGATAGTTGTCTCTAACAGGCTTCCTTTCTACCGTACTATCGATAAAAACAAAAAAACTGTCTGGACGAAATCCTCCGGCGGCCTGATCACGGCCATGGAGCCGATCCTCAAAAAATGCAACGGCATCTGGCTTGGATGGGACGGTTTAGTGGCGGAAGACGACACGGAGGATATCCCGCGTCTGATAGACATCACCGAGATAGAGGCGGGCAGAAAAGAGACAAGCAACGAGGATTCCTACCGGGTTGGGCGCATACCCATTTACAAAAAAGAACTTGATGAATATTACAACAAGTTCTCCAACGGCACCTTGTGGGCGTTATTCCATTATTTTTTTGAAAAAAGTTCCATAGATTATCCTTCCTGGAGGACTTATTGCGCGGTGAACAAGCGGTTTGCCGAATATATTGACAAGACCGCGGAGACGGACGACATAATATGGATCCAGGATTTCCATCTTTTCATGACGCCTCATTATCTCCGAAAACTCCGTCCGCAACAGGAAATACATTTTTTTCTGCACATACCTTTTCCAAACATGGACATTTTCTCCATACTTCCCTGGCAAAACAGGATAATGGAATCGCTCTTGTGCTCCAACACGGTCGGGTTTCAGCATAAACATTATCTGCGGAATTTCATGCAGGCCTGTACTGCTTTTGAAAAAGAAAGAAAAGAACGCGGTCTCCGTAAAAGCCATTTCTACGTCAACCCCATAAGCATAGATTTTGACGCAATAGACCGCGCTTCCCGCAGAAATAAAGTGATAGAGAGAAAGAACGAGATCGTGCGCAAGGCCGGATGCAACAAGCTTGTTCTCGGGGTGGACAGAATAGATTACTCAAAAGGCATAAAGGAACGTCTGCTGGGGTTGGAGGTGCTGTTAGATAACCATCCCGAGTTGAGGGAAGAATTTTTTTATTACCAGCTGGTCGTGCCCAGCAGGGAAAAGGTCGGAACGTATATCGCTCTCAAGAAAGAGCTTGACGAGATCATCGGCCGGATAAACGGAAAATTCAGCACAGGCATGTGGACCCCGGTGCATTACAATTACGGAACGGTCCCGTTTGATGAGCTTGTCGCGCTGTATTCCGCGGCGGACGTGGCGCTTGTCACCCCGCTGAGAGATGGGATGAACCTTGTTTGCAAGGAATACATCGCGGCGTGTTCCGACAACGACGGCGTTCTGGTGCTCTCTAAGTTCGCCGGCGCCATAGCAGAGATAAAAAACTGTCTTGCGGTTAATCCGTACAGCATTGAGGATATAGCCGGCGCCATATACAGGGCGCTGCGCATGCCGAAAAACGAGAGAGTAAAAAGAATGAGAAAAATGCGCAGCAATATCAGGTCGCATAACATAAACATGTGGCTCGAAAACTGTCTGCGTAATTTCGAGCTCGGCCAATAATGAGAAATTTGCTGGAATGCTGGGGAAAAATTAAAGCCGCTCTCGCGGATCGCGAGATACGGCTTTTTTTTGATTTTGACGGCACGCTTGCCCCGATAAGAAAACATCCGGATCGCGCGGCTCTTAGCGCGGCCAGAAGGCGGCTTTTAGAGCGGCTCGCCTCGCTGGAAGACGTAACCGTTGCGATCGTGACCGGCCGGTCGATGCGGGATATCCGGCATCTGGTGCGGATCCGAAACGCGGTTTACATCGGAAATCACGGGTTTGAGCTCAAGAGGCCGGGTTCCGCGCTTTTCCGGATGGGGAATGCCCGGATGGAAAAGACGATGAAGACCCTCGCCGGTGTCTTGAAAAGAGCATTTGCGCGCGAGAAGGGCGTTCTGGTAGATGATAAGGGCATAACGCTGGCAGTGCATTTTCGCATGGTGCGGCCCGCCGCGGAAAAAACAGTTGAAAAGATCTTCAGAAAAACCGTTTCCCCGTATGTCTCACGCGCGCAGGTCACGGTGACGCGCGGGAAAAAGGTCTGGGAGATCCGTCCGCCGGTTAGATGGAACAAGGGCATGATGGTGCTCAAGGAGATACGCGTTCGTGAGGCGGCCTCCGGCCTCAAGCGGAAAGCGGCGATCTTTTACATTGGCGATGACAAGACCGACGAAGATGCGTTTCGTCTGCTCTTGCGGCACCCGGGCGCTTATACCGTGAAAGTAGGAAAAACGAAAACCGAAAAAACAGCTGCCCGGTATGGCATGCGCAATACCGGTGAAGTGGAAAGATTCCTGCGGGAACTTTACGCACTCAAGAAAGAGAGGGTTTAAGGAATGTTTGATGATCGAAGCAGAAAATACAAAAACCAGTATGTCCCGTTGAAACCGGTGAACATAAATAAATATGAAGAGTTTGTGGGGAAAGAATTCATGGACGATCTCAAGTTCATGTCGGAACCCCTGGTAAGAAAGGTCTGGGCCAATGTCAATTCCACTTTCGTCGGCGGCGGCGTCGCGGAAATGCTCCAGAGCATCGTTCCGTTCGCGAGAGGCCTGGGTATAGACGCGAGGTGGTTCGTGATAGAGGGAAGCGAAGAGTTTTTCAGCGTCACGAAAAAATTTCATAACCTTCTGCAGGGAGTTAATCAGGAGATAACCCTAAGGGAGATCTTTCACGCGTATCTTGATACGCTTGACGAGAACACGAAAGACGTTAGGGTTGTAGGGCATCTCGTGACGATACATGACCCGCAGCCCGCCGCGATAGTGATGAACGGCAACGTATACGGCCATACGCTGTGGCGGTGCCATATAGATACTTCGGGCGCGAGCCGGCGGATATGGCGGTTTCTCTTGCCCTATATAAATCAGTATGAAGGCGCGATATTCACGTCAGAGAGTTTCGTGCGGGAGGATATACAGATACCTACTTATGAGATCAACCCTTCAATAGACCCGCTGAGAGCGAAGAATAAACAACGCACCCGAAAAGAAGCGCTTAAGATACTGGAAGACATCTTTAACGCCAACAATATTGATCCCGAAAGGCCGATCATAGCGGCGGTATCAAGATATGACGTGCATAAAAACCAGAAAACGATCATAGAAGCGTTTCGGTTCATGAAGAAAACACTTCCCAAGGGGATCGATCCCTTGTTGATCATTGCGGGTAATTCCGCCACTGACGATCCCGAGGGGATGCAGATGTATGAAGAGATAAAAAAAGCCGCTGACGGAGAGAAAGATATACACCTTTTGCTCAACGTGGAAAATAACGACGAGGTGATCGGTTCGCTGATGTCCATCGCGCATTGTTTCGTGCATATCTCCACGAAAGAGGGGTTTGGGCTGGTGGTTTCCGAGGCGATGTGGCAGGGCACGCCGGTTGTCGGGAGCAAGGTTGGCGGAATAACGAAACAGGTTGTTTCGGGGCACAACGGTTTTCTCGTGAGCCCGCATGAAGTGGCCGAAACGGCGGAGGCGATGAAGTCCATTCTGGAAGACAAACCTCTGAGAGAGGTGCTCAGCAAGAACGCGCGCCAGACGGTGGGCCAGAATTTTCTTTTGCCTCACATGCTTTACAGGGAATTGATCCTGATGAGATATTATCTTGAGATAGACAACAAGTTCCCGTCTTTCAGGATGAACAAGCTCACGTATAAGGAAATAACGCAGGCGTTATACGGCCGAACGGTTTGGCCTTTTTCTACGGATGATCTGAAAAAACGCCTGGAAACCATATGGGAGGGATTAGGTAGATGATATCAACGACGCTGGTTTTTTCACTTGTAGGCGGGCTTGGTCTTTTCTTTTTCGGCATGCAGACAATGTCGGATGGGCTGAAAAACATCGCG
>JBDRNI010000148.1:0-17147 GCA_043811335.1 Candidatus Omnitrophota bacterium
TGTGTTTCATGATTTAGCTTTCTCTCAAACAAAGTCAAAATAAAATTATATTCTGGGGACACGCCTGTCGCACCTTTACGAAAGCGAACCCACTACAGGCGTGTCCCCAGAAAGTCCATTACCCATCCACACTCCGCACGCCCACTACAGGCGTGTCCCCAGAACCTCAGTAAAGTAAATATTTGTTTTGGGCGTGGGATTGGGGGAAGCGTTTGAGTGGCTCATCTAAAAACATGCAAAAACGGTGAATTTTCATGCTCAGGGGTGTCCCCAAAAGGCATGTCCCCCTATTACGCTTTTAAACGGTGGCGGGAGAGGGGGGTGTAGACGGCGCCGGTGGGGGTTAGATCGGACTTGAAAAGTACCACCTCCGAAATGCGGACGGGGACGGGGGTTACGGTGATGGCGTTTGCTGTTTTTTTTAGTAGAAAGGTCTTTTTTGCGATTTTTATGCGGCCGAGGGTGAAATGCGGGCTGAAGGGTTTATCTCTCTTTTTGAATCCTTCTTTTTTCATCGCATTTTCTATCCGCGCGGCAAGATCTTTCACGGCATCCCCGCCCGGGCCTACTCCGACCCACACGGCCTTGGGACGACTCCATCCCGGAAAAGCACCTATACTCTCGGGTGTAATACAAAACGATGGTGTCGCGGCCGCGATGTTTTTTAATTTATCAGTAACAGCGCTGATCTTATTTTTAGGGACGTCGCCAAGAAACTTCAGGGTAAGATGTATCTTTTTAGGCGCAATCCACTTAACGGCAACGCCGGAAGCCTTGAGGATCCCGGTTATCCTTGAAAATTCATCCCTGCTTTTTTGGGAAAGTTCTAATGCTATGAAACATCTCATGTGTATTATAGTGATCTGTTATCTGTGAGTAGTGAACTGTTGTTTATACGTCATCCTGCTTGTCCCGAGCAAAGCCGAGGGGAGGCGAAGCCGAAGAATCTAACCTGCCAAATCTAACCAGGTTAGCTAGCTCCTATGCTATCCCACACAAGTTTTAGCGCAGTATCGGCGAACCGGTCCTTCAGTTTTGTCCGGCTACCCTTGAAGAGCACCTTATGCGTTCTAATGGTCTTTCCTGAGACAAAGGATATATACGCAAGACCGATGGGTTTTTTCGCGGTGCCTCCGGTGGGGCCGGCGATGCCGGTGATCGCGATGGCTGATGTTGTTTTCAGGAGACGTCTGACGCCCTTGGCCATAGCCTGCGCGGTTTCGCGGCTGACCGCCCCGCTCTTTTTTATCGTTCGGGGGTCAACTCCCAGAACGGCTGTCTTGGTTTTATTGGAATACGCGATCACTCCGCCCGCAAAACATGCGGAGCTTCCCGGAATGTTCGTTATGCGATGTGCAATAAGCCCGCCGGTGCATGACTCCGCAACGGCCAGCGTTATCTTTTTAGCCGTGAGAATTCTCACGATATCTTTTTCCGCGGGGATCTTCTTTTTAGTTTTCATTAACGCGGCTTTTTTTGAGATCTCTTTCCTTTAGCCAGCAATACAAAACCGGAACAAGTATCAGATTTGCCAGTGTCGCCGTGAACAGTCCCCCCACCGTAGGCGTTGCCATCGGTTTCATGATCTCCGAACCGGCGCCCGTTGAGAACATTACCGCCATCAGGGCAATAATCGTCGTCATCGTGGTCATCATCGCGGGTCTTATTCTCAATAAGCCGCCTTCTATGACGGTCTTACGTATATCCTCCACGGTCTTTGGAATTTTTTCCTTGAACAGCTCGTCCAATGTGGAAAGCAAAACAACCGCGTTATCCGTGGCCACGCCGAACAATGCGATAAATCCCACCCATACAGCGGTGGAAAACCTGAAATTCAAAATAAACAATAAAATGACCCCCCCGGTAAGTGCCAAAGGAATACATGTGGCAAGAATCAGCAAAGTACTGATTTTCTTAAACGCCATGTAAAGCAGCATCATTATCACTGTCAGGGCTATGATCATTGACGGCACAAGCCTTCTCCGCGACTCCATTTCCGATTCAAATTGGCCTGACCAGGAAATATAATATCCGGGCGGGAGTTTTACCGCACCGTCTTTTATCTTTTTCTGCACGGCTTTCTGAGCGTTTTGGACAAAATTAATCAAGCCGGTTTCGGACTGGTCAACATTGACGAAAATCCTCGCGTATGTGAGGGTATTTTCCGAATTTATCACTGCCGGGCCCGGAACTTTTTTGAGGCGCGCGATCTGCGCCAGTGGAATATGTTCCCCACCGGGGGTGGGAATAAAAATCCTTTCAAGCGCTTCAGGGGTATCACGCAGTTCTCTCATATATCTGATACGCACGGGATACCGCTCTCTTCCCTCAACCGTTGTGGTTAGATTCATGCCGCCTATCGCCGTCATTATAACCTGCTGGACATCGCCTATTTTTACGCCGTATCTGGCCGCCTGATTTCGGTCTATCTCAATCTCAAAATACGGTCTGTTTGATGTCCGTTCGGCATACGGCCGGATCGCGCCTTTCACGCCGGCCACGATTTTCTCTATCTCTACGGCGATCTCCACGATCTTGTCCAAGTCCGGTCCGAATACCTTTATCCCAACCGGCGTCTGTATTCCCGTGGCCAGCATGTCAATCCTGTTCCGTATCGGCTGTGTCATTATCGGGCTCACACCGGGCATGGCCGTCTTTTCCTGAATCTCGCGGATAAGCTTCTCACGCGTCATGCCCCTGCGCCAGAAATTTTTGTCCTTAAGACGGATTATTGTCTCTATCATTACAACAGGCGCGGGGTCGGTCGCGGTTTCGGCCCGCCCGAGTTTACCTACAACCATCTCAACTTCGGGAAACTCGCCTTTAATGACTATATTCTGTCTTTTCATGACGTCCATGACCTGAGTCAAAGACGCTCCCGGAAGAAGCACCGGCATGAACAAAAGATCGCCTTCATTCAAGGGGGGCATGAATTCCTGTTTCATTAAAGATCCGCATAATGCCCCCAGTAACATCAACGCGGCAGACAATAACACGACTTTCTTTTTATGTTTCAATGCCCATTTTATAAGAGGACTATATCCTTTCGTCAGGAGACGTGTAGTTTTGTTTTCCTTCGCAAGCCTTAATTTTCCCCTCAAGAGATAGTACGAAAGCGTCGGCAGGAGCGCAAGGGCTATAACGGCGGCGCCCGCCATCGCGAATGTTTTTGTAAAAGCAAGCGGCCGAAAAAGTTTACCCGCCTGCCCTGTCAGGACAAATACAGGCAAAAATCCCACGATAGTCGTGAGCAGCGAAAAAAGCACGGGCCGCGCGACTTCGCGGGACCCGTCCAAACAAACCGCTTCTCTTTCTCCGGACGAAAGCCGTGTAGAGCCGAGTTCATGCTGTTTTATCGCGAGCTTTCTATATATGTTTTCAACAAGCACACATCCGGAGTCCACCATAACGCCTATGGCGATCGCAAGCCCTCCCAGCGACATTATGTTCGCGTCCACATTAAACCGGCGCATCAGTATAAACGCGATCAATATTCCCACCGGCAGGACAACGGATATTATCATGCTTCCCCAAAAATGCAGAAGAAACACGGCTATAACGAACACGGTAATCAGGATTTCCTGCTTCAGGGCGGTTTTCAGCGTGTTGATTGAACGTTGGATAAGCCCCGTGCGGTCATAAAAAGGAACGATCCGCACCCCGGGAGGCAGTCCGGCCGACAATTCTTTTATTTTTTCTTTGACCCGTTCAATAACCTTAAGCGGATTCTCTCCGTACCGCATGACCACGACCCCGCCCGTGACCTCTTTACCTTCCTTATCAAGGGCGCCTCTGCGAAAATCCGGCCCGGTGGTAACGACCGCGACATTATTGACATAAATGGGAACCCCTGCTTTAACGCTCACAACAATATTCTCTATATCAGACGTATGTTTTATAAAACCCGTTCCGCGAACGATAAACTCTACCGCGCCTTCTTCAAAAACTTTCGCGCCCACGTCTAGATTGGATTTTTCAACGGCGGATATCACTTCGCTTATCTTAATGTCATGCGCGATCAGTTTGTTGGGATCAACGTCTATCTGATATTGTCTGACATAACCGCCGACCGAAGCGACTTCGGATACTCCTTCAACAGAATTTAACTGATAACGAATATACCAGTCCTGAAGAGAACGAAGTTCGGCCAAATCATAGCCTTCACCTTCAACCGTATACCAGAATATCTGTCCCAGAGCCGTCGCGTCCGGACCCAGCATGACAACGGCGCCCGGAGGCAGATCTCTTTTCGCGAAATCCAGCCTTTCAAGAACCCTTTCTCTCGCCCAGTAAAAATCCGTCCCTTCCTTGAAGATCATATTTACAAGGCCGAAACCGAACGCCGAAGAAGATCGGACGACTTTCACTTCGGGGGTGCCCATGAGGCCCGTGGTCAGGGGATATATCAGCTGATCCTCAACGTCTTTGGGGCTTCTGCCGGGCCAGTCGGCGTAAACAACGACCTGCAGCTCGCCTATATCGGGTATGGCATCAACCGGCGTTTCCCTGGCCGAATACACGCCCCAGACAATAATGAGCGCGAATGCCGACAATACGAGGAATCTGTTTTTCAGGCAGGATTCTACTATTTTATTGATCATTTATATCCCTTGAATGTTATCAATGCTGATGCGCCAGTGGAGCTTTTTTCTCTTCCGAGCCTAACGCTCCGCCGTAAGCGGAAGAAGCCGTTCCTGAAAGCTGGCTTTGTGAATCAATAAGAAAATTCGCTTTTGTCACGACCGGTTCGCCTTCGCGGAGGCCCTCAAGAACGGGATAAAAATTATCGGTTTTACCTTCTGAGTCCGCAACCGCAAGAGGACCGAGACGAACCTTTCTGCCTTCATACCGGCCATCTCCCGCATTAACCCACACGACCTTGCGTCTACCCGTGTCCAGAACAGCGTTTTTTGGAACGGCTAAAACACTGTCTTCTCCGTCGGGGGCCTTATACACGCTTTCTATAACCACATCAACATACATCTCCGGTTTAAGTGTTAACTCCGGGTTATCAATCTCGGCTCTGAATATCACCGACCGTGTCTTTGGATCAAGAACGGGATTCAGCGAAGAAATAACGCCGTGGAATATTTCACCCGGCAAGCTTGAAGCGGTAACTTCAACCTTTTCTCCACCCTTCACCCAACTCAATTCATATTCATACACGTTGCCGTAGATCCACATCTTTTCCTCGGGCAGGATAAGGCTTGACTGAACACGCCCGGTCTTTCCCACTTCGTCTATCTGTTCCTTGCTTAACCCGAGAAGTCTTAATTTTTTTCTTGAGGACTCAACCAGAGAACGCGCCCTCTCCTGTATCTCGGGAATGCCCCCCCTCTTTCATTTTATCAAGAGCTTTCAGTCCGGAGAGATACTCCTCTTGCGTAACCGCGAGCTGGGGGTCATACGCGACCTTTCCCACGGTGCGTATTTCTTTATGCAGAAGAAGCCGCCTTACCGGCTCGGTCTTAACTCCCGCCAGACGCAACTGTTTTTCCTTTAGGTTAACCCTGCCTACAATACTTTCAGGGCGAACATCATCGGTTGGCACGCGCGTAAGTTTTTTTAGGGGTTTGCCGCATACGGGGCAATTTATCTTCTCGCCCTTGAGCGTGAACGAGTGCCCTCCACAAATACATTCGGCATCGGTCTTGCCGAGATCACAATGGGGGCACTTCCCGTATGTATCAACGCCGCAGCCATAGTAAACTTCTTCGGCTTTGGCTTCGGCTTTTTCGTTATATACCGGCACCAGTTTCATGTTACAGATAGGACAACGCGTGCTGCCTTTTTTATATTCTGCCGGAGAAACTCTCACGCTTGGATGCATGCCGCAGGTGTAATGACGTATCTCGTTATTACTCTCCTCGCGCGCCGCGCCCGGGGAAGAAACAGATTTACGCAGCAAACCGGATGCCGCGACTCCCACAACAATCGCTACAATGACGGAGAAAATCAGTATGATTTTCTTGTTTATTTTCATGAACCCTCTCCTATGTGTTATAGTGAACAGTAAACAGTGAATAGTGAACAGTCGAAGAACCCCTCGTTCCATTCACTTCTTGACCAGTTTTTATTCTGTTCTGGCTGATCACTGATCACTACTCACTGATCACTTCTTTTACAGGTCCCTGCCGACTATACGTTCAAGAAACGCGATTGATTTCTGGTAATCTATTACTGCCTTGTGATAGGCCAACCTTGTTTGCAGGAGCGTTCTCTCTGCGTCAAGCCAATTCAAAAAATCAACCCTGCCTGTCTCGTAACTGGTTTTTGCCGCTTCAAAAGACTGGACCGTCTGCGGTATCAGGGCTGTTTTATAAAGATTTACTATGTTTCTGTATGTGATGATCTTGTAAAAAAGGTCCGAAACTTCGTATCTGACGCTGTTCTCCAGCTCGTTATAATTATCACGGCTTGCTTTCAAAGCAAGGTTTTTCTCCCTGAGCTGCGCGCTTAACCGATCAAACCATATAGGAACATCCACGGCTACCGAGCCCAGCCATGCGTCCTGTCCGTCATTGGGCATCGCGGTATGACCGCTTCCGATCTGTATATAATCAAATCCAAGCGTGACATCCGGGTAAAAATCCAATCCCGCAAGAGACTTTTCATATTCAGCTTTTTTAACATCCAGATTCGCCGCTAAGAGTTCCTGCCGCGAAACTCGCGCCATTTCATGAAGTTCTTCAAGCGTGTATCCAAACTCCGACAGTTCTACGCTCCCCGTACGCCCCAGATCTCTTCCCTCCGATCTATTCAGAATGCTGTTCAACTTCGCGAGGAGACTTAGCCTATTTTGCCCCAGGGTAAATAACCTGTCTATAATCATTGAAAGCTCCACCTGCGCTTTTATCACATCCTGCTGCGGAGCCAGGCGGGTTTCATATTTCTTCCGGGCCACATTCTCAAGACTTTCCAGTATGGATTTTTCTTCCTCCGTTATCTGAATGGCCCTGTCCACCCAGTAGAGATCATAAAAAACGAATTTTACGTCTTTTATTGTCCCGCGTTTTATTGCCTCATATTTTTCTTTCAGAACTTCGGAATGGATGAACTGCGTTTTACCTTGGAGCTCGAGTTTTCCGGGAAAAGGTATTTTTTGTGAGATGCCGTATATATTTTCTTCCGGACCGACACGCGTTTCAATGTTCTGTCCGAAATGAGCGTATTTTACGACCGGATTGGGAGGGGCTTTTACCTGCTGAACCTTATATTCTGCGGCTTCCCACTCTCCCCGCGCCGCCTGTATGCGGGGATTGTTCAATAGCGCTTCTTCAACAAGCAGATTAAGACTTGGGGGGATGTTTAACTCTTCCGAGAAGGCTCCCCGAACAAGAATCAGCGACATTACAACAGCAATAAGACCGCTATATCGTAGCGTCATAAACTTTCCTGAAACAGCCAGGTTGAAAGATACCGTTCTCCGGAATCCGGCAGTATAACAACTATCGTCTTACCCGCGGATCCTTTACGCCGCGCTACTTCAAGCGCTGCCCATACCGCGGCGCCGCTTGATATACCCGCCAGAATGCCTTCTTCTTTCGCCAGACGGCGCGCAATTTCACCGGCATCATTGTCGGAAACCCGGATTATCTCGTCCACGATCTCCCTGTCCAACACTTCGGGAACAAATCCCGCGCCGATCCCCTGGATCTTATGCGCTCCGGGCGCGCCCCCCGAAAGAACGGGTGAGGTCTCCGGCTCAAGCCCTATGATCTTTATCGCCGGATTCTTCTTTTTCAATACCTCGCCGACACCCGTTACGGTTCCGCCGGTTCCGATACCCGAGATAAAAATATCAACGTTCCCGTCGGTATCCTTCCATATCTCTTCCGCCGTCGTCCGGCGATGAACATCGGGGTTCGCCGGATTATTGAACTGCTGCGGCATGAACCCATTCGGGGTTTCTTTTACCAGCTCTTCGGCTTTTTCCACGGCGCCCTTCATCCCCTTCTCTCCCTTTGTCAGAACAAGTTCCGCGCCCAGGATCTTCAAAAGATGTCGGCGTTCCACGCTCATCGTATCCGGCATTGTCAGGATCAGACGATATCCCTTCGCGGCGCAGACAAATGCCAGAGCGATTCCGGTATTTCCGCTGGTAGGTTCAATTATAACCGAATCCTTATTTAATTTGCCATCTTTTTCGGCCGCCTCTATCATCGCAAGACCGATCCTGTCTTTCACGCTTGAAAGCGGATTGAACATTTCAAGTTTGGCCAGGATCTTCGCGTCAAGTCCCGCGGCCATCTTATTGATTCGGACAAGCGGAGTATCTCCGATGGTCTCGGTAATATCCTTAAATATCTTTCCCATGTTTTCCCCTTTCACTGGAAGAATACCGCGCTTTAGGCTTTATCCAGCGCTTGTTTAATATCGGCAATTATGTCATCAACATGCTCGATCCCCACCGAAATACGGATATAATCCGGCGTTACTCCGGTTGCGGCCTGCTCCTCGGGAGAAAGCTGCTGATGCGTCGTCGACGCCGGATGTATCGCGAGCGTTTTCGCGTCGCCGATATTCGCCAGATGCGAGATAAGCTCAAGAGCGTTGATAAACTTCTTCCCCGCTTCAACCGCGCCTTTTATTCCGAACCCGATAATGGCGCCTGCTCCCTTCGGCAGATATTTTTTAACTTTCGCCTTTTCGGGGCTGGAATCAAGGCCCGGATAATTAACCCATGACACTTTTGGATGTTTTTCAAGATACTGCGCGACCTTGAGAGCGTTCTCGGAATGCCGCGGCATTCTCAAGTGAAGCGTTTCCAGACCCTGAAGAAAAAGAAACGCGTTAAACGGCGACATCGCCGGGCCCAGATCCCTGAGCAGGGTCACCCTCGCCTTTATTATGTACGCTATATTCCCGAGCGGTTTCAGGGCCTCAACAAAATTCAGACCGTGATAACTCGGCTCCGGATCCGCGATCAAAGGGAATTTTCCGTTCGTCCAGTCAAATTTACCGGAATCAACAATAATGCCTCCGATAGAATTCCCGTGACCGCCGATGAATTTCGTTGCCGAATACACGACAATATCAACACCATGGTCTATCGGTCTCAGCAAATACGGTGAAACCGTATTGTCCAGAATAAACGGAATGCCGTGTTTATGCGCTATCTTTGCCAGCGCATCCAAATCGGTCACATCCAGTTTGGGATTGCCCACGGACTCGGCATAAATGGCCTTTGTCTTCGGGGTAACGGCTTTATCAAACGCATCCAGATCCCCGGACGGAACAAACTTCACGTTCACACCAAAACGCTTGAACGTATAGTGAAAAAGCGTATATGTTCCGCCGTAAAGATTATCCGCGGAAATGATCTCATCACCCGCCTGAGCAATATTGAGCAGCGCAAGCGTGATCGCGGCCTGGCCGCTGGCGGTGGCAAGCGCGGCTGCGCCCCCATCCAGAGCCGCCATTCTCTTTTCAAGAACGTCGTTCGTGGGGTTCATAAGACGTGTATAGATATTGCCGAACTCTTTAAGCGCGAAAAGATTCGCGGCATGATCGGCGCTCTTGAACTGATAGGACGTAGTCTGATAAATAGGCACCGCTCTTGCTCCGGTCGTAGGATCAGGTTCCTGTCCGCCGTGAAGCGCGAGGGTTTCGGTTCTTAATTTGTCATCAATCTTAGTCATTTTTGCACCTTTCTCTTTTTCATCGTTAGATATTGTACATGACGCCGGTTACCTGGCTCTCTTCATGTTGTTTTATCAAATCCGACAATGTGATCTTTTTGAGCGTTTCTGAAATTTTTCGGCTTAATTCGCCCCAGAGATTCCTTGTTACACACGCCGAGGCCCGCGAATATTCCTCCGGGCTTTTTGCTTCACCGGCAAGGTCAATCTTGCCTTCAAGAACTTCAACGATACTTTCAATCGTTATCTGCGACGGAGACCGTGACAAAGCATAACCCCCATGCGCGCCGCGAAAAGAGTTCACGAAACCCGCGGACTTGAGCGCAATAATGATCTGACTCAGATATTTTTCAGAGATCCCTTCTTCTTTAGCTATATCCCTAAGAAGAACCGGGTCCTTCCCGTAACAAAGCCCCAGATGGATCATCATCCTTGTTCCGTATCGAGTTCTTGTTGAAAGTTTCATGTGCGTCCCGTTTGTTTGCTACCAATCTGATAGCAATAGTGTTTTTTAGTATCGCTCTATTTATTTTTATTGTCAAGAACATTCAAACCCGGGATTCACCGATCGCGCGCAGAAAATCCTCCCTGCCGGTCTCTTCTATCAGTGAACCGAATCTTTGCCTCGGCTTGGCATTTTCTTTATAGAATTTTATCGCTTTTTCAACTAAAACCAACACCGCGTCTTCGGTAAAAACCCCGTCCAACTTGAACCCTTCGCGCGGTATCCTGCCGCCGTTACCACCCAAATATACGGCATATCCCGCTTTTTTCCCGGGATGCGCGGTATCAATCTCGCCGTGAACGCCCACCTCGGAAGATTGAACACGCGTGCACGCGTTGGGGCACCCGGAAACGGCTATCTTAAATTTATGCGGAAGATCCATACCGCATCTGATACCCCGATCATTCTCCACCCTGTCAAGCAGGGAGAAAGTATTTACCAATCCCTGTTTACACCAGTTGTTCCCGGGGCAACAAGTAATAACCCGCAGACGGGCCCCCGAGGTCCCCGGAAAGATTCCCGCGGCTTTTATTTCCCGTTCCACGCGATCAATATCTTCAGACTTTATAAACGGTATCTCTATTCCCTGCCGCACCGTTAAATGAACCGTACCCTTGCCATACTTTTCCGATATTTCAGCGATCTTCTTCAGGTGCGACTTCGTGTAATTGCCTGCCGGTATTCTCGTCCTCAAAGTAAAATATCCTTCATGTTTTGATCTTAAGAACCCGCGTTTTTTTAAGGCCTCGTAATCCGTATTTTCTGTGCTCATTTTATTTTTTCTCCTGTTTTCGCATTTTTTTGAAAACGTTTCTTACGGCTTTTCCGGTTTCTTTAATATCTTTTTTGCCGTGCGCGAAAGATACGAAATTGGCCTCATGTTCCGAAGGCGCGAAATACACTCCCTCTTCAAGCAGCATTTTATAAAAACGCTGAAACTGTTTCTTTTCGCGAAATTTAATACTGAACATCGTTCCGTAACAGACGGCTTTCAGAGCGATACCGTATCTTTGCGCGTCTTCCCTAATGGCCAGGGTAAGGCCTTCGGTCATCCGCGTCAACGGCCCATATCTTTTTTTTATTGAAGATATGGTTTTAAGCGTTGCTATCCCCGCCTGCATTACCGCGAGGTTACCGCCGAAAGTGGACGCCTGATAAACCCTGCCGCGGGGGGCAAGACGGTTCATGACCTCTTCCCTGCCGCCGTATGCGCCTATAGGCAGGCCGCCTCCGATGATCTTACCCAGCGCGATCAGGTCGGGGCAAACCCCAAACGCGTCGGCCGCAGAACCGTATCTGAACCTGAAGGCCGTTATGACCTCATCAAAGATCAGCAATGCTCCGTATTTTTCGGTCAGTTTTCTCACATATCTCAAAAAACTTTTGTTCGGCGCGACAACACCGTAATTCCCGCCCACGGGTTCAACAACCACGGCGGCTATCTTCCGGCCGTATCGTTTAAATATCCGGTCTATTTTCGCCCTATCGCCGTAGTCGGCAACAAGAGTGTGCTTTACAAAATCGGACGGCACGCCTTCACTCAAGGGAAGACGCATGTCCGCAAGCGCCGAACCGCCTTTCACCAGAAAATGATCGGCATGACCGTGATAAGAATTCGCGAATTTCACTATCTTATCCCTTGAGGTATATCCTCTTGCCAGGCGCGCCGCGCTCATGACGGCTTCGGTGCCGGAATTCACAAAACGCATTTTCTCCAGAACGGGAATCGCTGTTTTGCAGAGCCGGGCCAACGCCACTTCAGCGGAACCGGTTGAACCGAACCCTAACCCGTTCTTTACCGCCTTTTCTATGCCTCGCGCAACGCGCGGATGCGCATGTCCCAGGATCGCCGCCCCGTAGCAGAGCACGTGATCAATATAACTGTTGCCGTCATAATCCCAAACCCTGGAGCCCTTGCCTTTTTTAAATAACACCGGTTCAACGCCGGCATAATCAAACGAACGCACGGGACTGTTCACGCCGCCGGGGAAATATTTCCCGGCCTGAGCGAACAGCCGTCTGCTTTCGGAGTATCTGTCTTTTTTTCTCACTCTTGCTGCATCCATTTCGCTATATCCTTCGCGTGATATGTGATAATAAGATCCGCGCCGGCTCGTTTTATGGACCTCATGATCTCAAATACCATTGTTTTTTCGTCCCAGAGACCTGAACGCGCGCCGCTCTTCACCATGACATACTCCCCGCTCACATTGTAGACGGCCAGCGGATGATTAAATTTCGTTTTCGCCGCCCTGACAATATCAAGATACCAGAAAGCGGGTTTTACCATGACAATATCCGCACCTTCGTCTATATCGCGTTTGATCCTGTCCAGGGCCGGGCGCGTTTCGGCATGATCTAGCTGATAATCCCCGCGATCCCCAAACCTGGGGGCCGAGTCGGCAATACCGCGAAACGGACCGTAGGACGCGGAAGCGAACTTCGCCGAATAGCCCATGATACGCGTACCCTTATATCCGTTTTTTTTCAGGGCATTCTTAATAGCCGCTACCGCTTTATCGGCCATTGCCGAGGGCGCGACATAATCAGCTCCGGCGGCGGCATGCGCCAACGCCGTATCAGAAAGCGTCCGCAACGTAGCCGCGGCATCTATCTTTTTTCTTCCGCGGCGAATCACCCCGCAATGACCGTGCGATGTATACGCGCATAAACAAACATCCGTAATAACCGTAATACCGGGAACACGCGATTTGATCAATTTTACCGCCTTGCTTACGATATTGTCCTCTTTGCAGGCGGATGTTCCTTTCCAATCCTTTTTCCCGGGCACACCGAAAATGAGAATATTTTCCAGCCCCAGCTTCTTTAATTTTATAACTTCTCTCACGAGGGCATCGGGAGAAAACACATACACCCCGGGCATGGAAGGGATTTTTCTGCGCGAAGTTTTCCCTGTCCGTTCCTCCACAAATAAAGGATATATCAGCTCATGCGGGGCTATTCGCATCATCTTGCCTCGCTTTTCTCATTTGTTTCACTGTTTCTCCCACGATCAGCACCGCCGGAGGTTTTATTCCCGCTTTTTCGGTTTTTTCTTCTATAGTTCCGATGGTCGCCCAAACAATGCGCTCGTCCTTACGTGTGGCCTTCTCTATAAAAGCGCAGGGGGTATTTTCATTTTTTCCGCTTGCCCGCAGGGCTTTTACTACACGGGCTATGTTCGCCACCGCCATGAGATAGATAAGCGTGCCGCACGGCGGAACTTCAATCTCGGCGTTAATATCTTTTTTTCTTCCCGCCACTATAGCAACGGACGATACGCGGTTTTTCACGGTTAACGGCACTCCGAAACTTTCCGGTGCGGCAATGGCCGAAGTAATTCCCGGAATAACTTCAAAATCCACGTCCTTCATGGAAAGATATTCGGCTTCTTCAAACCCGCGGCCAAAAGTGAAAGGGTCTCCTCCTTTAAGACGAACCGTATTCGCGTGAAGAAGGGATTTTTCATATAAAAGACGGTTTATCTTTGTCTGAGATTTAAGATGCAAACCGTCTTTTTTACCCACACATATCTTTTCACAAGAACGCTTAACGTGTTTTAATAATTCCGGCGCGGATAAAAAATCATAGAGAACGCAATCCGCTTTCTTCAGCGCCTTAAGGCCTTTCACGCTTATCAGGTCCGGGTCTCCCGGACCCGCCCCTATGATATATACTTTTCCTTTTCTATTCTCCATGCATCCCCCGAAAAATCTCCAGAAGATCTTTTCTGTCTCTCCGAACCTGTACCGCCAGGCGACCCTGCAAGGGATGCGGACGGATAACGGCAGATGGGATTACCTGGGCGATACTTGCTTCAAGCCCCAACCTAAGCATAGCCGCATGGGCGACTATTACCGCGTCAAAATCGCCCTGCGCAACCCGGGCAAGCCTCTGGTGAATATTACCGCGGATATCCTCTGTGACCAGGTCCGGGCGATATTCCTTAAGCGCCTTTCGGCGATTGACGCTGCTGGTCGCGACTCTCGCATGCGGGGGTAACTCTCGCAGTGTCAGATTTCCGCGGGAAACAAGGCAATCATACCGGCTGACGGCCTTTGTTATCGCGGCGACGATCAAATCCCCCGGCGCGTTCTCTTCCAGATCTTTCGCGCTATGCACCGCCGCGTCTATTTCGCAACTCAAGAGGGCTTCTTCTATCTCGCGCGTGAAAAAATCGCTGTTCTCCCGCAGAACAAGCGGTGTTGTCTTGTCTTTATCCCCCGTCGTCCGAATGGGGACTATATCAAAGATAATACGCGGCAGGAGCGAGCGAATTTCTTCAACCTGCCGCAACGCCAGCGGGCTGGGGCGCGTTCCGACTCTGAGTCGCATAAGTTTCGACCTCCTCTATCACGCTTTCCGCCATTTCCCTGATCATGCTATCCGCCTCCAGGATCTGACGGGATAACCTGCGGTTCCTTTTTTCCGCGAACGGCGCCAAATCGTCAAGATTACGCAAAAAGACCCCGGCTACGCCATTTGCCTCAGGTTCTATATCCCTCGGCACAGACAGATCATAGAGATGAAGCGTTCTGTCTCTTTTTTTCATGATATCAATCAATGTTTTTTTTCTCAACATATAATGCGGACTTGCCGTAGCGCTTACCAATGCATCCGCGGTTAAGAGCGCGCCGGAAAGATCGTCCAGTAAAACTACCCGGCCTTCCGATCTTTCCGCAAGCTGTTTTGCCCTTGAACGCTTTTTGCGTGAGACGAAAATCATGTCGGTCCCCGGCATTTTATTTTCAGCGAAAAGCCGAGCAACCTTGCCCGTGCCTATTATCACGATCTCTTTCGGACGGTTCGGATCGGTCTTTGAAGCTATGTCTGCCGCTATAATTTCCGCGATATCGCATGCTCCTTCGGATAAACGCGACTTAAGCCTTATTCCGCGGGCACGGATCAGCACCGTCTTCCACACTTTTTTTAACACGGGAGGGAACGCTTCCTTTTCAATCCACGATTCCAGCTGCTCCAGAATCTGCGTTTCTCCGACAATTTGGGACTCCAGGCCTCCGGCCAGCCGCAAAGCATGATGGATTACTTCATCATTGCCGTATTTCACGTGAGTGTTATCAAGAAAACCGGGGAACGCATGTTGAAACTGTTTTATCTTTTCCGCGGCGTGTCCGATGCTTTCGGCAAGGCCGTATATCTCCGCTCGGTTACAGGTAAAAAGCGCCGCTGATTCTTTTCGGCTTTCTCCGCAGAAACTCTCAATTTCTCTGCGTTCGCGATATGCTTTTTCCCGCGCCGACAGCGCGGCGGTCTTATAGTCCATTCCTATAAGATATAAAATCATCCCAACGCTCCTTCAGATAATTTTTCAGGTCTCTGGACAATACAGGATCTTTTCCGTCTGTATAGATCGCGAGTATCGCTTTCTTGATTCGGACTATCGCCGGCGAAATATAATCGCTGATACTCGGCCGGTCAACAACATTCACGGATATGCCGCTTTCTCTCGCCCACCGGCCTACACTCTCATTAACGCGCGTGTCATTCGTAGCGGCAATCACAAGATACGCGCCGGGAATGTCATCACGGCGCACGCGCCGGCGCGTCCATTTGACTTTTCCTTTCGCGTCCAGAGCGCGGATCCCGGCAAGCGCCAATGGGGCTATAACATTCACGCGCGCGCCGGCGTCAAGAAGCGACCGGATCTTTCGATGGGCAACTTCTCCGCCGCCGGCTACGACCACGCGCCGGGTTTTGATATTTACCGCGATCGGAAAATATTTCAATATTCCCCCTATCTGTCCTTCCCGCGAAACTTGTCCCCGTGAAAACGGGGAGCGGGAATCTATCTGGTTTATTCTTCTTTTTTCAACGGCCGTGTATGAATACCGCACTCACCGCCGCACTTACTGGTTCCTATCCATCGTCCGGCACGCTCATTATCATCGCTGGTAATATTGCTGCATGGCGCGCATCCCAATGAACGATATCCTTCAGCGTAAAGAGGATTCACCTTCACACCGTAAATGGCCAGATACTGCCATACTTCTCTTTCTTTCCAGATAAGAATAGGATTCAGTTTTATTAATCCTTTATCTCTCTCTTCAACCTCTTCGTAATCCGTCCGGGTGCGGCCCTCGGTACACCGCAGCCCTGTCACCCAGCACGCAACCCGCATTTCTTCAACCGCTCTTTGCACCGGTTCAACTTTTAGCAGGTCACAGCACTTGTCGGGGTCGGTCTTATACAGTTCATCGGGAATCTCTACATCGCTATTATAAACCTTAAGCTCAGGATATCTACACGTTTCTTCTTTCATGAACGCGACAGTCTCGGCCGGTTTAAATCTTGTTGTTACGATAAACCCGGGTATTTTCTTGCTAACACGTTTCGCGAGATCCCAAACTACCACGGAATCCTTCCCGAGGCTATTCGCCACGACAAGACCCGTTCCGTATTTTTCATACGCTTCCGAGATCAGCCGGAGAGACCTTTCAACCTTTTCCTTGAAATTCAACGTCTCTACAAGCGTCTTCAGATCATCTTTCGCATCCAACAATGCCATGACACTCCTCCTTAGTTTTTAGCGGCCCCGTTATATTTGATACTCGGGACCTTTTTTTCTTCCAAAATGCACCTTGTTCCATATCCGCTCATGCGCGTAGTATAAAAAAAACTTGATCAGATTGGCGCTTATACCAACAACCAAAGATTCCTTAATGTCTCCGCTATAAATATAGACGGCAATCATGGTAACTAAGAGCGCTATAACACGCCAGGTCAATGCCTTTATGAACGACCTTTTCGGATGATCCATACCCTCCTCGCTACTACACTAAATCTATCAATTTAGTAGTGTTTATGCCTAAAAATAAAGGCCTTTAGGTAGTCCTTACCCTACTAATTCCATCAATTTACTAGTATCATTCTACCACCTTATTCCTTTTTGTCAATAGAAAAATGCGTATGGCAAACTACATATACTTTGCCATAAATATTGACTTTAGCCGGCCAATACTATACACTTTTTTTATGGCCAC
>JBDRNI010000149.1:0-4607 GCA_043811335.1 Candidatus Omnitrophota bacterium
GCCCCTTCATCTGTTACCGGAACTATCCGTATTTCTCTTAACTTTTCCTTCGCCGTATCAAAATCTACCCTGAAAAACCTGTATCCCAGGGCAAAAATGGCCTCCAAGTCAAAACCGGCGCCTTCCTCAACCGTGTAAACGGCCGTTCCGTCGCTGTACAAGACGCCCCGCGAAAGGAACCGGGTCCGCCATGCCTTGTCTTTTACATACGGCTGAAACTTGCCCATATCCTCACTCTTCATACCCTCAAAAACAAATTCAACTTTGTATCCGCGCAGGTCAACCGCATTCTCGGCGCCGACGGGGATATCTTCGGGAAGCGAAAACCCCCTGAGGTCCAGATAAACTTCCTGACTATCCCCCGGATTGGGACCCATTTCTTCCGGGAATATCCTTATCTCTTTACTGACTTCAACTGCCTCATCAGGAAATGTTTCCTTTGTGGCTCTTTCCGCTTCGGGGGATTCTTCTCGTGTGGCGCCTTCCGCTTCAGGAGATTCTTCCTGTGAATCGCTTTCCACGCCTTTTTCCTGTTTATCCGCAAACCACGTCCTCGCCTCTTCCTGCCTTTCTCTGCTTGTCGCCGCGCGTTTCGCATCATAAGGATCGCCGTAACGCATCACGGGAAGCATGACGTAACCACCGTCGTTCCATACAAGAACCCCTTCAATTTTACCCTCAAATGCCGTTTCCAGAAGGGCGAGTAGAAAATTTGGATCTCCTTCTCCGACCCATATCTTGACATGCGGCGGGATGTTCAGCCGTTCCGCCGAAATATCTTTCAATGCCGCTTCCCCGTGCTGACCGTACCAATGAACATGGTAATGCTGCTCACCCTGATAGCCGGCATCAAAAAGAGGGACCCAGTACTTCAATCCTTCAATATGCTGCGAATTCAGAACTATGGGAAGACCAAGTTCCTTGAAAACTTTCAAACCGCGGCGCACAAAATCCTGCACGTAGTTAAATGCGTTCGGCACGCCGAGATTAACGCCTTCAGGTTCATTGAGCACTCCCCATACAGCAAAATCCCGCGGCACGCCCGCAGCATCAAGACGTCTATAAACTTTATCCAGCACGTCCCGGATCAAATCAAAATATGCCTCCCTGTCTGCCATATTCGTGAAAAGGTTCGGATATTCCCCGTCAGTTATCGTTCCCACCGGCACCGCTCTGTCAGAGGAATTCGTCCCGTTCGCCACATGAAAATCATTGACGTCCAGAAAAAGCCGCGTGCATCCGGCTTCATATCCCGCAAGAACGTAATTCGCGATATCGTCCACGAGCCAGTCATTATACCCGACCGGTTTGCCGTTACCGTCAAATTGCACCCCGCTCCTCAGATCGCTGAGAAGAAAATTCCGCACGACATAAAAACCCTCTTCCACCAGCGACTCAAACGCCTCACGCAGGTATCTCTCATCAAGCGGTCCTCCGCCGGATCCGAACGTGTAGCCGTAATTACCGAAATAATTGTGAAAGCTTACTCCAAAGTTTTTCCTGAAATCTTCCGGTGAAACCGCCGGAACGTTACTTCTCTCGGCTTCGGGTAAGAGATAATTACCAACACTCTGAAGCCTCGGCGCTTCTCCGGCACTTTCTGCCGCACCAACCCGTTCTATTGTTAAACTTTTTATTATCACAGACCCTTTAAAACGCGTCCTTGAAAGTGACGGATTATCCGACGTTCCAAGCTTTAACCCGACGGCTTTGATCCGTGTCGGGTTAAAGTCAGGAGAGATCCAGGCGGCGGAATGAGTTTCAGGACCTTCAACAATATCATGCGCGGTCATGGAACCGTCCCCCGGCACATTTACCCATGAACCATAACGGCCTTCCCAAGTATCTCCGCTTTTTGTAAAAACCTGCACACCGTTCGGAGATGATGTTTCAGCGCCGAATCCTTCTATTTCAAACTCTATCGCGACCCTGTGACCTTCCAGGTCAATCACCTGAGAATAAGGAAACTCAAAGCGCACTTCACCTTTGGATGTTTCATTGTCCGGGTCGTTTCTTCTTATATTAAAATTTACCTTAAGGTATCCTTCAGGCGTTCTCTCAACACTATAACATCCCCTGCTGTCAAATTGTGTCTCCGGGATCCAGCCGGTTTGTTCCGAGACAAGATTTCGTCCTATGTATCTCTCCATATCATCTCCTGCCGCACCAACAACACCTTCAACGACAGCCTCGCCCGTTTTGCCGGGTTCCGCTGTTGCGGTAGCCACAGGTGTTTCTTTTGGCTCTTCTGCCCCTTCCGGCGCCTCCGGCTCTTCATGCAACTGAAACCATACACCCAACGCATCCTTTCCGTCTATCGGAGTATTGTAAACTTCAAAAGAAACAATTACTCTGAGCTTTGAGAGATCATATCCTTCCGGTATTTGGAACGAATATCCTCCCCACTCTGTTTCGCTTCTGGATAGTCCGCTTGTCCACCCGTTGGATGTTATTATCCATCTCTCAATCTTTCCTCTGCCATCAACTTCCACCAATCCGACCTTCAAATTATTATTTCCAAATTCCGGAGCTAACCCAACGCGAAGCGTTAATTTATCTCCGGGATTATATTCGCTGTCTCCCAGATCAAACAGAACATCTCCGAACCTGTTTTGACTATAACGACCCTTGGGAACATTTATCTTCACCCACCATACAGAGGAACCTTCTTCCCTCTGATATCCAGTCACTGTCCCTTTCTCCTCTGTCGTCGGAGTTAAACCTATTCCCAATATCCTACCCTTGTCTGCCGGCCCATCGGCCCGCGTCATCGTGGCCCTGGGCAGATTTGCAATAGCAACCCTTTCATCGCGTTCCACTTTCACATCGCCGCCATCTGCGACGACACCCTCGCTAGTTTCACTGAGTTCCATCACGCTTGTGGCCGCAGGTGTTTCTCTTGATTCTTCTTTCGTTTGCGGGGTACATGATGTTAAAAAAGAAGTGAACAAAATTGAGACTACCAGAATGGCCATCAAGATCCCGCCGCCGGCCTCAATCACGGCAGCATTATCCGCGACAAATCCACCTGCGTTGATGATACCCAGCTTATCCAGGAGCGCTGTAATACCTGCAATCGCCAATAAAATACCGACGATTTTTCCATCTGGCGAAGAAGACGGCGGGGTTTTCCCTCTGTCACCCCCAATGTCTTTCTTATTCGTTCGCGGCGGTTGTCTTTTCGCGGCGCTATCGCTTATTTCCGCACTTGGTTCCGGCGCTGGGACCGGGGCCGCCGCCATTCCTTCAACAGCTTGTAATCGGCTCTTAACGACAGCAACAAGCCCTTCCAAATCTACAGGAACTTTCGCATTCAAACGGCGTAACATTGTTTTCATCTCTTCAGATGTGATTTTTTTGGGAGAAGTCCCCGCGAATCGGTTTACAAGCTTCGCGGTAAGGCCTTCATCCACGTTAAGCCCGCCCGGGGTCTTGTCTGAAAGCCCCGGATCCCTCTTTCTCTCAACCACAGACGATGGCGCCTCTTTCATCCTGCCGACAAAGAGCCTTTTCATGCTATCCGGCACGTTCGGATCAATACGAAAATCGCTTGTGACGATCACGTAATGCGCTTCTCCGGCGCCTTCAATATCGGTATAACGTATAATGACTTTATCTTTTATCACATGCCAGACAATTCCGCCGCTTTTCAGAAACGCTCGGATCTTTTCCGCCGGAACTTTACCGGCGCTATCCTCAGATGGCTTTTTCGCGCGATGTTGTGCCTCAACAAGGCCATAACGATGCGTCCAATCTTCAAGAAACGGTTCAACTCTTTCGTCCTGATAAAGCGTTCCCGCGATCCCCCGGAAAAGCATCGGGAGTATAAGCTCATCAAATGTCTCCTGAACGCTTTCGCGGCTCTGAAAACAGAGTTCCATCGCCAGCTGATACCTGCCGGCTTCAAGCAGCGCCTTATAGGGCTTCTTCCTGCCCGTCAGGATGGTCACATACGGGCGTTCTTTTCCCTCCTCAAAACTGGGTACGATAACGAAATACGATAACTTCTTCTCGCGCATCAGTTTCGCGAGGCCGTCGGTATGAAAACCTCCTGTAATAAGCGCGGCAACCTGTTTGCCTTCTTTTCGCATTCTTTTTACGGTATTGGCCAGCATGACGCTGTTTCTCTTCTCGGCATCACGGTAGAATTTAAGGGCCTCATCCACCTCGCCGAAAATCCTGCCCAGATCGTATCCACCCGTCACCGGAACTCCGTATTTTAAACATTTATCTTTTATGAACGCGGCGCATCGGGCGGCATTAATACTATTCTTACTTCCTGTTATACAGGCATATTCCCGAGAATCTATATTCATACCGTAAAGCTGTTTCAAGAGACGCACTATTTGTGTTGTTCCGTGAAGCTCTCGTTCTTCACCGTTCCGATACAGTTTTTCCCGTATCCTTGCTTCATAATCCTCAAACTCACGGTAAAGCCCCGCAATCTCTATAGATTCAAAAGTGATCATATATTCCGTGAACTTCACGATGTTGGCATAGCGGCCAGGCGAAACCCCTGCCTTTTCGGCAAGACCGATAAGATCATAATGAAACACTCCTTCAAGAACACGGTTCTCTTTAAACGCGATGGATCCTTCTACCAGCTT
>JBDRNI010000150.1:0-3122 GCA_043811335.1 Candidatus Omnitrophota bacterium
AGCTACATAGATTTTGGCATATTCAAGCCGATACAATACGCGGCGATAAAGGCGCTCACGGGCCCGCAGGATTGCCTCGATAAACTGGTGGGCGTTTACAAGAAACGCCGTAACGTGCTTGTGACCGGGTTGAGACAGATAGGTTGGGATGTTCCGATGCCCAAGGCCACATTTTACATATGGGCCAGGATACCCGATAAATACAGCGCGTTGACATCGATGGAATTTGTATCTCTTCTCATAAAGGAAACAGGCGTTGCCATCGCGCCGGGGACCGGCTTCGGAGAATACGGCGAAGGGTATGTGCGATTCGCGCTCGTGGAGGATGTTCCCAGGCTCAAGGAAGCCGTCGGACGCATAAAAACGCTTTTGGAGATGGAGCCATAACATCCTTTTTAGGTATGAAAAAAAAGCGCATTCTATTAATGTATATCTCGGAAAACTCCGGCCATCATCACGCGAGCCTTGCTATCGAAAAAGCTTTTCACATGCTGTCGGACGACGTTGAAGTACGCGGCGTGAATTCATTCCATTATACAAACCCCATACTTGAGAAAATAGTAAACCGGACGTACATGAGCGTAATAAAGAATCGGCCCGAGGTCTGGGGTTATCTTTACGACAATCCCAAGGTCGTGAGGGGCACGCAGAGGCTTAAAGAATCTATTCACCGGTATAATTCCGGTAAAATGAAAAAACTCATTGATGAATTCATGCCTGACGCCGTCGCGTGCACGCAGGCTTTTCCGTGCGGCATAATAGCGGACTACAAGAAAAGTTCGGGCGCGAAACTGCTGCTTGCCGGCGTGCTCACGGATTACGCGCCGCATTCTTACTGGATATACGACAGTGTCGACATGTATTTTGTCCCTTCCGAGGAAACCGGAGCGAAATTGGCGGCGAATGGCGTGGCGAAAGACAGGATACAGCGCGTCGGGATACCGATAGACCCCAAGTTTAACCGCATAAACAACAAGGAAAAAATATTGAATTCTCTCGGGCTTTCAGCCGCGGAGCCCGTGATCCTGGTCATGGGCGGAAGTCAGGGCATAGGGCCCATGATCGAAATAGCGCGCATTCTTGACGGACTGGAGATGCCCGTGCAGGTGATCGCGGTGACAGGCAATAATAAAAAAATTTACGCGGGTTTAAAAAAGATTATTCCGTCTTTCAGGAGGAAATTTCTTGTTTTTGGTTATACGGAAAATATCGACGAGTTAATGGAAGTATCGTCCTTCATAATAAGCAAACCGGGCGGGATAACCGTGAGCGAAGCGTTGTCAAAAGCCCTTCCCATATTGATCGTGGACCCCATTCCGGGCCACGAGGCTATGAATACGGAGCATCTGGTAAAAAATAAAGTCGCGATCAGGGTCGAAAATCTCAGAGACCTGGGAATTATCGCTAAAGAATTATTGTCAAACTCCTCGGCGCTCGCCAACATGAAAGACCGAGCAAAGGCTTTTTCAAGCCCGGACAGCGCCTCGCGGATCGCGCGCGCTGTATTAACAAGGATAATGTGATGCTGTACGTTCTTTACGCGATAGGGAGGAAGCTGGCGCTTGTATTGTCGCAGGAAACATTCTACAAAGTGGCGGTCTTTCTCGCGGACATATATTATATTTTCGCGCGGAGCGACCGAAGAAATCTTACCGGCAACCTAAAAGTTATTTTAAAAACAAACGAGGACAAGGTCATAAAAGAGCACGTGCGGAATGTTTTCCGGAATTTTAACAAATATCTGGTTGATTTTTTCCGCTTTTCGGAACTTACCAGGGATTATATGATAAGCCAGGCGCTGATCGAAGGAAAACAAAACATAGATCAGGCGCTTACGGCCGGAAAAGGCGCTATTCTCGTGTCGGCGCACATCGGCAACTGGGAGCTGGGGGGCGCTATAGTCGCGAGCATGGGCTACGAACTCTACGCGATAGCGCTGAACCACGACGATGAAAGAATAGATAATTTTTTCGCCTTGCAACGCAATACAGCCGGCATGAAAACCATCCCCATCGGCGCGCAGCTTAAAAACTGCTTTAAGGTGCTCCGAAAAAACAACCTGCTTGCAATAGTCGGCGACCGTGTTTTTTCGGATAACGGGCTGGAAGTAAACTTTTTCGGCCGGCCGACCGTTCTACCCAAAGGGCCTGCTTTTTTCAATCTCAGGACAGGCGCCCCGCTGATCCCGACTTTTACAATGAGAGACAAAGACGGTAGGTTTAGAATGGTTTTTGAAAGACCCCTCGAAACCTGTCTTACAGGGGACGAGAAAACAGATATTAAGCGTATTACGGAAAGCTACGTGGCTGTTCTTGAAAAATACGTAAGAAATTATCCGGACCAGTGGTATATTTGTAAAAAAATGTGGGAGTAACGTGAAAACCTGTGTTTTGATACCGGCATACAACGAAGCCCGCGCGATCGGGAGCGTCGTGCGGAAAATAAAAGAAGAGGGTTTTGCGGTAATCGTGGTCGATGACGGTTCTTTCGACGACACCGCGAAAAAAGCCGCGGAAAGCGGGGCGCTTGTCATGCGCCACATAAAAAACCTGGGGAAGGGCGCGTCCCTTAAAGAAGGGTTTGAGCACATAACCCGCATGACGGATTTTGAAGCCGTTATCATAATGGACGGAGACGGCCAGCACAACCCTGCCGATATAAAAAAATTCATGGCGCGGGCAGAAGAGTTCGGAGAAGACCTTATCATGGGAAACAGGATGACCCTGGTAAAAGACATGCCTTTCGTGCGGCTGGCCACCAACAGATTCACGTCGTTTCTTTTGTCCACCATATGCGCGCAACACATACCCGATACCCAATGCGGGTTCAGGCTTATTAAAAGAGGCGTTCTCAATGCCCTGAAGCTCGAATCAAATAAATATGATCTTGAGTCTGAAATGCTCATAAAGGCTTCCCGCGAAAAATTTAAAATTTCGTCCGTGCCTGTCGAAACAATTTACAGAGGCGAAACAAGCAACATACACCCCATAAAAGACGCGCTAAGGTTTATGTTTCTTCTTGTAAAGTCCTATTTTAACTGAAAGCGAAGAAAGTATAATTTGTGGATTATCAGGCTCTCCGAGATGAGATGGTCGCCGGACAGATCATTCCGCGCGGAATAA
>JBDRNI010000151.1:0-2944 GCA_043811335.1 Candidatus Omnitrophota bacterium
ATACCACCAATATCGCTCCGTCCATCTGAGCCGCGCCCGTGATCATGTTCTTGATGTAATCCGCATGCCCGGGACAGTCTATATGCGCATAATGTCTTTTATCCGTCTCGTATTCCACGTGCGCTACCGCGATCGTTATGCCGCGTTCCTTCTCTTCAGGCGCCTTATCAATCGTATCAAACGCGCGCACTTCCGCCTGTCCCTTGTGCGCCAGGTACATCGTGATCGCGGCTGTGAGTGTCGTCTTGCCGTGGTCTACGTGCCCTATCGTTCCAATGTTCAAATGCGGCTTTGGTCTCTCAAATTTTTTCTTGGCCATTTTTTTTGCCTCCTTACGGCTTAGATTCAATTCCAATTCCGCGAACTCTGTTCAGGCCTATTTACGTGAGGCCGTACATTGCTGGAGCCCACGGCCGGAATTGAACCGGCGACCCCATCCTTACCATGGATGTGCTCTACCAGCTGAGCTACATGGGCCGTCTTGCCGAATAAGAAAATTTCACCCGACCCCTCTTTCGAAAATGACAATAAATCACCCCATTAGCTTGGCTCGTGCAAGCGATTTACATAGGAATTTGCTATAGTATAACCAATACTATGAGATGTCGGAATATTGATTCTACCAAAAAAGTTTTTTATGTCAAGATTTATTTGTTATTTCTTATATATATGGGGGAAACGTAAAAAACCGGCTCTTAATTGGAGCCGGTTTTTTAATTCAACTGGAGCGAGCGATGGGAATCGAACCCACGTAGGAAGCTTGGAAGGCTTCTGCACTACCATTGTGCTACGCTCGCTCCGTATGAGTTTTCCGGGCTATCTGTTCGACGGCTGGAAGACCACTACTGTCTTATCATCATTTTTCCTGGAACTCGCCAGTACGATCGGTTCCTTTGATATTATGGATATCTCAATATCGTCGTTCATTCTATCCGTCGTCTGAAAAGTGGACTTGATCATGCCGTCCGAAAGAGGCGCCTGCGATATTTTCTTAAAAGCCGTTTTGCCGAAAGTTTCCGCGATCTCGTTACGCACTTTAAGACACACCGCCGCAACATCGACGCGGTATTTCCATGCCGCATAAATACCTCCGACAAGAGCGATTATAACAAGTAAGATGATTATTTTTTTCATATTATTACTTCTCCTCTTTTTCGGATTCTTTTCTCTGAATGGCGTCCAGATAGCTGTCAACTTCCTGCAAGCTTTTGAAAACAGCATCTTTCGGCAAAAGTTTAACGATCTCAAAAACCTTCTTGATCTGCGGTTTGAGGTTAGTCATGATAAAAACACCGCCCTCGGCCTCAACGACTTTCCTCGCTTGAAATATCACTCCAATACCCGCGCTGCTTATATAATCCAGTTTATCCATGTCAAATATCAGAGCTTTTACGGGTTTATCCAAGAGAGGCATTACACCCTCTTTGAACATGGGATACGTGGTGGAATCCAAACGGCCTTCCGGCCTGATCAGATAAACGCCGTCTTTCTGTTTTTTCACGTCAACACTGAAACTCATTTTTCTTCCCCGGGCGGGCCCGGAACGTCTTTCTTTTTTCCGGACAACACTTTTTTTATCTGTTCAAGCAGCGCTTCGCCGCGGTATGGTTTTGCCACGTACTGTTCCGCGCCGAGCTCCATCCCGTACTCTTCGTCAAACTGCCCCCCTCGGCCGCTCAGCAGGAGCACGGGAATATCTTTCGTCTCCTCATCTTTCTTAAGGTTTATGAGCACGTCCCGGCCGTCCATGTCGGGCATTGCGATATCCAGGATCACAAGATCGGGTTTTTCCTTTTTAATGACCTCCAGACCTCGCTTGCCGCCGAACGCGAATATTACCGTAAAACCTCTTTCCTCCAGAAACTCCTTTATGGTCTTAACCAGTTCTTTTTCGTCGTCTATGATAACTACTCTGATCTTTGCGTCATGGCCGTCCATAAGCACTCCCCCCTTTTTGTTTAGGCTGACCTATTTACTTAGGCTGTCCTATCAGGGCGTTTTGCCTGGTTAACCAAAAAAGTTTTCTGCCCGAAGATCTTCTCGTTGGAGTAAATCCTGAATTCATATTTCCCCGGATGCGCAAATTTAAGAGCCCCGAGGTTAAAAACCAGATCATGGATCTCAAGAGGGCTGCAGATCCTGATCTCCTTGGGTATCTCCGCCCTGCCGATAACGGAATCATTCTCCAGATCGACCAACTCCAGGCAGAAACGATATTTTCCGTTCAGCTCCGTAAGTTTTATATACACGGCAAGAAAATGATGCACGCACGGGAACTTGAAAGCCGAGATGTTCTCAAAAATACCGATAAGACTTTTTTTGTTCGTGCCGGCTTCCGTTATGACCTTATCGCATACAAGCATCGCATTCACTACCGGTTTGGTAACACTCGCCATTCGTTCCTCCATGTATTCTTCTGTAACGAGATCCGCGTTAAAGCGTCGGGTGTTCATCATGTTCAAGATCCGGCGACGCCCATTTGGAATAACATTCGTCAACAACTCTGATTATTCGTTCTCTGTCTTTCTTCGTAATTTCCGAAAAAACCAGCGCTACGAGAAACAGATACGGCGCCCGCAGATCCTCAACCCGTATCACCTCTCCCACGCAGCTTATGGGATCTTCTTCCGGTGAAAAGTTTACCTTGAGATCAAGAAGCGACCCGACCTCCACTTTTTTGTTGTAGTAGAAAAGCGCTCCGCCCGCACCGATATCCAGGACGGCCACCATGTCCCAACCCTCAAACGCCTTCTTGAGGCCCTTATGCTCCTTGATCTGAAACCCTATTATGAAAGGTTTTTTTATCCTTTTATATTTTCGCCGCTCTTTTCCCTTAAACATATAAGTGTGTCCCCTTTCATGAAACGAAAAACCGCACGTATACACGTATACAGGATAAATACTATTATACCCGTCCGTGCCGGATATGCAAGGTTCTCCTTGC
>JBDRNI010000152.1:0-3500 GCA_043811335.1 Candidatus Omnitrophota bacterium
ATGAATAAGATTATTTTCATTCTTGGTCCGACTTCGTCCGGCAAGAGCGCGGTTGCCGTGTGTTTGGCAAAGAATCTGGATGGCGAGATTATATCCTGCGATTCAATGCAAATTTACGAGGACATGAAAATTCTTAGCCATCATCCCGTCGCGGATCTTCTTGCGGAAGTCCCTCATCATCTTCTCGGGACGGTTTCTCCTTCCGTAGAGTATAATGCCGCGCAATATGTGAAAGATGCCGAAAAGGCTATTGAAGAGGTGGTGTCGCGGGGTAAAACTCCTATTATAACCGGCGGAACCGGACTTTACGCGAAATCTCTTATTGATGGAATATTTGATGCCGCCCCCAGAGACGAACTTTTCCGGGATAAACTTGAGGCGATCGCAAGAAAAGATGGGAAACAGCATCTTCACCGGCGATTGAAGGAGGTTGATCCCGTCTCCGCGGCAAAATTGCATCCAAATGATCTTTATCGCGTAATACGCGCGCTTGAAGTTTATGAAACAACCGGCAGATCTATTCAGGAAAAAAAAGCGGAATCGGAAGGCATATCCCGAAAATACGATTGCAGAATGTTCGCTCTAAAAATCCCGAGAGAGATGTTATATGCGCGGATAAGTGCCGCCGTGGAAGAAATGTTCAAAGCCGGGATCGTTGAGGAAGTTAAGCAGCTGCTAAAACAGCAGATCGGCATGACCGCCGGAAAAGCGCTCGGGATAAAAGAGGTATCCGCGTTTTTGGAGGGCAAGACAAATGAGGTCGTGGCGAAAGAGGAACTCAAGAGAAACACGCGCCGGTATGCCAAGCGTCAGATGACATGGCTGAGGGCCGATGAACGTGTTGTATGGATCGATGCGGTCGGTCCCGTTGAGGATGCTGCGGATAACATAACGAAAAATTTATCAGAGAACTGTTATTAGATCCTTATGGTTACATTAATAGAGACCAAAGAGAAACGGGAAAGGGCTGTTTTAGTCACGGTTGTCGAGACGGAAAAAGAACAGCCCGGGGACATTGGGGACAGGGAAGAAGAACTTCGCGGCTTGGCCCGCGCATGCGGTGTGAATGTTGTCGCCGGTTGCGCTTGCCGCAGAAAAGCGCTTACGGCAAACCTGTTCATCGGTAGGGGTAAAGTTGAGGAAATAGCCGGTCTTGCCGACGAGACGGACGCGGACGTGGTTATATTCAATAACGACCTTTCTCCTTCACAGCAAAAAAACCTTGAAGACATGCTCAAGGTCAAGACGATCGACCGCACACAGCTTATACTTGATATTTTTGCGCGCAGGGCGACATCTAACGAAGGTAAAGTCCAGGTTGAATTGGCGCAGCTCGTGTATCTGCTTCCGCGTCTGGCCGGTCAGGGAGTTTTTCTGTCGCGTCTGGGCGGCGGTGTGGGAACTCGCGGACCGGGTGAGCAGAAACTTGAAGTTGACAGGCGCCGTTTGCGTGAACGGATTACGCGGCTTAAAAAATCTCTGAATGACATAACGCTCCGTCGTGGTCTCAGACGGACTCAGCGCGATAAATTTTCAATGATGACGATTGCGCTTATAGGATACACGAACTCGGGCAAGTCCACTCTTTTTAACACGCTTACGGCCTCTTCCGTGAAAGTCAAGGATCAGCTGTTCAGTACATTGGATCCCGTCATCAGAAAAGTGGAACTGGCTGACAATCAGACCGTTCTTATTTCGGATACGGTGGGTTTTTTGCGGGAATTACCGCATCACCTTATTGAGAGTTTTAAGGCCACACTGGAGGAGGTGGTCAATGCGGACGTGTTGTTTCATGTTATTGATATGAGTGATCCGCGCATGGAAGAGAAAAGCGCTGCTGCCGCGAAGGTTCTTGAGGAACTTGGTGTGCGGGATAAACCGGTGGTTTTAGTGTTGAACAAGTCGGATAAGGTTCCGGTGGAACCGGAAAGGGAACGGATTAGAAAGACCTTCAATAACCCTGTCGTTATTTCTGCTTTGAGCGGCGAGGGGATTGACGAGCTTAAGGACAGGATCATGCGGTTCATACAAAAGGATATGGAGGATATAGAGCTTACTCTGCCGCATAAGTATTACGCCCTGGCGGGAATGATTCGCGAAAAGGGCACTATCCGGCGCGAGGAGTACGGTCCTCAAGGACTATTCATAAGCGCGCGCGTTCCCCGCAAAGTAAAATATGCGATTTTTAAGAAGCTGAAGGAACAGGACAAATGAGAGTGGAGGTATTCCGGAGCAGACATGTTGACAACTTGTTAACAACTTCAATTATTTAGTATATACTAAAGCTGTAAACAATGCTGACGGGAAGATATGAATACCACTAAAATCGTAATCATACCAACTTATAACGAAGCGGGCACGATACGGGATTTGATAAAGGAGATATTCCGTTTTTGTTCCGATACGGACATACTGGTTGTGGATGACAATTCACCGGATGGAACCGGCGAAATTGTTGAAAAATCGGCGCAAGCGGATAAGCGTATAAGATGTTTGCATAGACAGAGGAAAGAGGGAATAGGCCGCGCATATGCCGCCGCGTTTAAGGAGATCATCAAAGAGGATTACGCGTATATTGCGCAGATGGATGCGGATTTTTCACATAAACCGGAATATATCCCGCGCATGTTTGAGCTTGCCGCAGAGTATGATGTGGTAATAGGATCAAGATACGTGAAGGGAGGACAGATAGAGAACTGGGGCGTGATCAGACGTCTTGTGAGCAGATGCGGATCGTTCTATGCCAAGGTTATTTTGGGGCTTCCTGTAAATGACCTGACCGGCGGGTTTAAATGTTTCAGGAGGTCTGTTCTTGAGAAAATGGATGTGGACAAGATTCTCACACGCGGTTACGCGTTTCAGATAGAGACCACATTCCGGGCATACAGGCAAGGGGCGCGTATCAAGGAATTTCCGATCGTTTTCTCCGAAAGACGCGCCGGTAAGACAAAGATGTCGGGTGGTATTTTTCTTGAAGCCGTATTCACGGTACCGAAATTAAGAATGAGGATAAAACGGCAGAACGGGGCATAGAACAGGGAGCAAGCGGTTATACCTTCTGTCATTCCCGCGAAAGCGGGAATCCATTGAACGATGGACGAGAAAGGAGAAAAGTGGGCAGCACAAACATAAAAAGAATGTGGGTTTTACTAACGCTGACAATCGTGATCGCTGCCGGTGTTCTCGGAGTAGAGGCCTTCAGAGATGATGATTTTTGCCGGTTTGATTCGCCGATGTACACCGCCATCGCGCAGAATATCAACCTTACCGGAGATTGGGTAAATCTGTTTTCGGCGATTGACATGCCTTTTGAGGGGGATCATCCGCCATTCACTTTCTGGGCAACGGCATTATGCCTTAGGCTTTTCGGGAACACCGTATTCGGGGCGATCGCTTTCAGTTTTTTCTCTGTCGTCGCGGCGTGCGTAGTCGTGTTTTTTATAGGTGTATTGCTCAAAAACGATATCGCGGGTTTTTTCGGCGGAATAGGGCTTTTGCTG
>JBDRNI010000153.1:0-2537 GCA_043811335.1 Candidatus Omnitrophota bacterium
GCCGGGGTGCGTCTTTTCGTAAGTTTCAGGCTGAGCCGCCCAGAGGCTTACGGTAAGAAAATCCACTCCGATATCGATAAGGCGGTCCAATTTCACCCTGTCCAGCATGGTAAAATTGGTATTGACGAAGCAGGTCAGACCCTTTTTCTTCGTATATTCCAGTATTTCCATAATATGGGGATGCATAAAAGGCTCGCCGCCTCCGGAATAATAGACCTCCCGCGCGCCCATGACTGATATATCATCCAAAAGATTTTTTATCATAGACACCGGCAGCTCTTTTCTGTCATCTTCCCGGGCGAATTTCGCGCTCTTAAGTAGCGGGGAATTACACCAGCACGCTATGCAGTTATTATTGCACCTGTCTGTCAGGTCTATCTGCACGTGAAAAGGCCCTTTATACGCGTACTCCCCGTCATATACGCCCAGCACCTCACGGTATCTGTCGGCCACGTTACGATAGCCGCCCGCCGTTTTCACGCATGATCCCCGTTTCTAATGTGCTTATCCTTATGAAAGATAAGATAATCCAGATAAAATACCGCTTTTTTGGACGCGTTTACCAACCCCTCAGCCGTCCAATATTCCATAAATCTTTTCGCGTCCCCCGCGAACCCTCTTTTCACGCGCCGGTGTTCCCACCACATCCGATAGGCATAACGCCTTGCCTCTTCAAGCTCTCCCGGATTAAGCTTTTCAGGCCTGAACACACAATTGTGATGACCGTCATATAAAGACCAGTCCTTTGTAATAATTTGTCCTCTCCCGTCCAGGTCCTCAAATAACTTTGTGCCGGGAAATGGCGTCACTATGGAAAACTGGACAGAATCAGGGTCCAGCCTCACCGCAAGCTCTACGGTTTTCTTTATGGTATCTCCCGTTTCCCCGGGAAGGCCGAACATGAATGTGAGATGAGTTTTTATGCCGATCGATTTCGTGAGCATGATATTCCGTTCCGCGAGCGACAGGTCGAGATTTTTGCCGCTTCTGTTTATAAGTCTCTGTGACGCGCTTTCTACGCCGTATTTTACGGCGTATAATCCGGCATGCTTCATCTCACGCAGTAATTCCTCGTCCATCAGATCGGCTTTGGCCATGACAGCCCAGGGAACGCGTTCAAGGCCCCGCGCGCGGATCGCCTTACAGAGGCGGATTACCCTTTCTTTGCCAATGTTGAAAGTATCATCATCAAAATATACGGACTTGAACCCCATGGCCCTGACCAGATACTCCATCTCATCCGCCACATCATCAATTTCTCTTGCCCTGTGACTGCCGCTCCGAAAAAACATTTGCGGCCATAGGCAGTAACCGCATAAAAAGGGACACCCCCTGGAGGCTACCATCTGCGCGGAGGGCTCCGGCAATCCGCCCGGGCGGTCAGAGTATTTCATCATGGGCAGAGTCTCCCTGTGCGGCCACGGCAAAAGATTGATATCGAACGGCTTACGGGGCGCGTTTTTTATTATCGCCGTACCGGAGTTCCATATCAGGCCTTTTATCGAAGAAAGGTTTTTTTCTCCTCGTTTAAGCGCCAGGGCGAGCTCCAGGAGCGTATATTCATATTCACCGTACAACGCGAAATTTATAAAGTCGCGCTCTTTTAGAACATTTTCGGAATACAACTCCTGATGGGGGCCGCAGACAACAACGTGTTTAAACATCTTCGAGAGTATTTTTACCGCGCGCATATCGTGGCAGAAAGACGGGGTGGAAGTTTCGACAACGAGCATACCGGCATCCGCCGAGGCTAAAGACAGGAGCAGATCTTCCACGGAGATGTTTTCGGCGATGGCGTCAACGACAAGTGCTTCAATGCCGTGTTTTTCCAAAAGAGATTTGGAGTAGGCAAGAAAAAACGGAAAAGGCAGATAGTCCCCTTCGGTTTCATCCTTTATATGCGGCCAGCGCGATCCCGCGCGCACGCCGCCTCTTGCGCCGGAATTCCAGGGCAGGTTGACAAGTACCACTTTGTCTCCCTGACCTCTCACGGACACGCGTTTGCCGGCGGTCTCCGCGAAAAAGCATTTACGCGCGTTTTCAATACCCTTGTCCAGTTCCTCGTCACTGTCAAAAAGTTCTATATCACCTGAAAAAATCCTGTTTATCACGTTGCCGTAATAGCCGTCTATTTTATGAGGGATAAGGCAGTACCCGGCAATCCTGGCGTTCATCTCCCGGGGAGGGCTCTGCACAATAGGCCTGAGATCTTTACACTTCGTACGCATCAGCACTGACGGAACAGGTCTTCTCAGAGGGTACCGTGCCCCCACGGTTTTTATTACAAGACTTTCAGCGGTAAATTCATACCATTTCCTGTCGAGCCGGGGGAAATAGTCCTGTTTATGCCCCATAAACCACATTTTAAAACACGGATCCAGAAGCGCCAGGAAGCGGAATTCATCCACGCGGACATGTTCGGCGTTTTTGAGGTCCACAGACCACGTAATTTTCTTTTCTCCTGAAATTTCAAGGGTCCAGATCTGTGTCAGTCGGAAATCATCAAACCCCGCTTCAAACACAAGTTTTTTGCCGCC
>JBDRNI010000154.1:0-4867 GCA_043811335.1 Candidatus Omnitrophota bacterium
TTTATACATCATGAACGGTCTGCCCTGTTTCCCCACCCTCTCCTGCCTGAAAAACACGGGTCCGGGCGAAACTATCTTTATGTACACGGCAGACAAGGCGATGACCGGCGACAAAACAACCAGGCCAAGAGCGGCGGCAACCATGTCGAATATTTTCTTGAACCGGAGGAACCGCTTCCTGACAAACCTGACTATCCACCCCAAGGACCCCACGTAGAGCAGGATCGCGCTGTTGGGTTCAGGAACATTATGAGTACCCGACGGCGGCTGCGCGTAAACTGTCCTCATAAAAACAAAAATAAAAACCAGCGCTATCAGCGCCGGTATGACCACCCTGACTTTCTTACCAAGTTTCTTCATTTTCCACCTGCCGTTTCCTCAAAGATGTTTTATCAAATATTTTATCTTTCACCTGAACTGTCTTACTACTACAGGAGTATAAGCATTATTCATGCCAAAAGGCCTTTATCTAATATATTTTTTGCCTTTTTTTGACAGTCATAACACGTTGTTATTAAACGACTTAAAAACACGGATTTGCGTCTTTTTGCATGTCTGTCTATGACATACGGTGACAGTGCATGATGGGCGAGAGTTAGAAATTATACAATTATGATATAGTGTTGAATTTTATGGACGGCAGCGTAAGAGCGTGCTTCAGGGCGTAAGAGCGTAAGGGCTTAAGGGCGGAAGATCAACTGGTGTGATGTATGATGAGGGAGAGCGCGCGAAACGTGGTAGCGTCATTACTTTACTACTTTCCAATACCCGCCCTTATCGGGGCCGATACGCTGTAACTGCCCCTGTTTTTTAAGTACTCGGATCGCTTTCTCTATGCCCGCAATACTTAGACCGATAGCGTCTGCGATCTCCTGCGTCGTAATCTTAGGATTGCTGACCATCATCTCAAGAATTTTCTCCCTACTTTTCTCCTTACCTTTCTCCTTACTTTTCTCCGCCTTTTCAGGGGTAATCCTGGCCGCCATTGCCTTCGCTCTTGGATTAATCTTGAGCGTTACCATAAAATATTCGCGGTCAGCGTCGGTCTGAAAAATAGGAGCGGGCGAGCCATTTGTCTTAAGCGCACGGCGAATCTTGGGGAAACCCGTACACCTCCCCTCTGTCAGTTCGAGCTCCTTCAAAAAATCACCTAAACGTCGATTACGATAACGAGGCGGAGTAATGATCGGTTTATTGATATTGTTTTTCCCAAGCGGAGGCACCGGCCCCGGATAACTGATGACAAGTATCTTATCAGGGTAAATGCGTACCACGATTGGTTCTCGCTCTTCGTAACTGCGATGATAGACGGCGTTAACCAAAGCCTCTTCAATAGCTTCATAAGGATAATTGAAAAATCTATCCGCTTCTGCCCGGCCTTCCACTTTATGGACATACCCTATGATCACCATATCTTTGATATATTTAAGCGCCGCGCGTGCCTGCTCATGAATAGGCCCAGTGAAAATCTTTTCGTCAAAATCATCACCCACCTCATCCTTATATTTTACGACATCAATTTGTGCGACAGGGAAAAATTTTTGCGGATTACTGCAAAAAAGCATAAGCCCGATATTCTTGAGCCTTAAGAATTCATCGGGCCCCTCAACAATATTCATCCTGCGACAAAGACCTTTAAGCGACATCTTCGGAATTTCTTTTACAAGGGTGCTCTTTATGGCATACAAGTATTCTTCGATCAAACGAACATTCAGATCTTCAAGCGTTGCCTTGTTGTTAACTCGATCATCGAATGGCACATCGTTAGCAAGTTTCATTAAACTGCGTTCATCCGACACCATAGCGCGTTTTGTTGTATCGTTACGCCGGATGTAATATGCGTATTCCGCGACCTTACCTAAGCTCACTGCGGCTTTATATGGGCGATGTACCCCTCCGGGAACCCAAATGATAACAATATTCTTGCCCTTGTAATTTGTCACGTCAACTATCGGAAAGTATTCGGGCCTGATCTTATGAGAGAGACTTAAAATCTCTTTTTGAATCTTTGCGATCTCGGCAGGCGATAAGCCTTTGGGCGAAAATGCCGGAATGCCCTTCTTCTCCCGAACGCCAATCACAATATACCCGCCGCCCCAATTATTGACATCATTGGCAAAAGCGCACATAGTGTGCAGAACAGCTTCAGGATTCCATCCTTCTTTAAACTCCAACCGTTCAGTCTCAACCACGCGGGCGGAAAGCAATTCTTCAATATTAATAGGTAACGCCATTTTCGCTCCTTATAAATTCTTTTACGCTTTGCCTGCTCGTTTTTTTCGATCCCTCGACCCTGCTCGGGATTAACCCAAGTTCTTTGGCCAAGTCCTGCCGGGTAATTTTATTCTCCAAGCGGTACAGTTCTAATTTTTCACAATATCAATAACTTACGAAAATTGACCTAAATCCATTACGTCACCCATGCGCCATGCCCAACACAAGCTCAAAGGCTTACACCCTTACGCACTTACCCACTTACGCACTTACGACGCCGTCAACGTCTCCATCATACGCACCGTCTCGGCCATGAAGCGTTTGAGCGTTGTGACGGTATCTTTTTCGCTTCCGCGTACGCTCATCGATACGCGTATGGTCGCGCCGCCTCTATGCCTGCCTGAAAACTGGTTCAAGGCGAACAACGCCTGCTGAAGGAGGTAATTGTCGGTATAAAAATTCCCGGCTTTGTAGCAGTAAAGGACGATCTCCTTAAGGTCTTTATCCTGTAAATACAGTTTATTGACCGTGAACCCCTTCATGCCGGCGGCATCGACGGTATCCGTATTCTTCGCGTTTATCGTCAGGCCGCTGCCTATCAGGCATACTTCCGGCGGATGTATAACTGACCTGTTGGTCTCGGAATAAATGATGAACAGCGACAGCTTCTCACCGGAAGCGTTCACGTACACGCGCGAAAGGATATTTCTGGTCTCCAATATCCCGTAATCATACTCCTCTATCTTCAGGTCCTTCCCTTCCCATTCCCCGACGGTATACGGAAAAACCTCTATATTCAACACGTCATGGTCGGCAACCTGCCTGAAAAAGAGACGCAGTGAAAGTCCGCTCGCCGCTAACAAGATCAAAAAAAGCGCCGTATGTCTGATCAATGTCCTGTTCATTTCGCGCCGCCCCCTTCCAGTATATGGTTCACGATCAAAAGGCCCAGGAAAGCCAGGCCGAATACCATGAACCCGGAAAGATCATGAAAAAACCCCATCGCCACTTTTTCCCCGTAAAGATCGTTCACTATGGCAAGTACTGTTATCCTCACGAGGTTAGAAGCCATGGCTATAGGAACAGTCGACAATAAAAGCAGGCCCTTTTTGAAATACGATAAGCGGGAAGCGAAAGCGAAAAGGACGCCCAAAGTAATAAGCGCGATCAACGACCGCAGGCCGCTGCATGGCGCTTCCACGATTATGAACGAACCCGGCATCCTTATCATACTGCCTTCGCGTACGGACGGGAACCCGATATGGTTAAGCACCCAGACCGAACACTGGGCGACAAAAAGCTTGAGCTTGACCGTCAGGTTGCCTATCATGACAAGCGGAAGCGGCACCATGGCCAGGAGAAAAAATACCGGGAACGCCATCCTGCGCGCCGCGCCTTTTCCGAAGAAATACATAATAAGGCCGTACAACGCGAAAACAAAAGTGAACCCGGAAACAAAATATACCCTGAGCGCCGCGCAGACGACATTGATAAACAGAAAAACCGCCGCGATCATCAGCCCGGCCGCGCTGCCTTTGATCTCCACGCCTTTTAACGTCTCCCTCTTCTTCCACGCGATAAAAAGGGAGATCAGCGGCACAAGGAAACCGTGGCTGTAATACGATTCCGGGGCCGTCCACCTTTCTATCATCCATTTTATGGTAGGCACGTACGCCGCCAGTAATAACACCAGGCTCAACGAAAACCCCCATACCGCCGCTCGTTTGTTTTTCATACTCCGACTCCCGTTTTTAGCCCGAGTTCGTCCCCGAAAACCTCTTTTACGGGGCCGAACCCGAAATCGTTCAAAAGTTCACGTAATTTCCCTTCCGTCCGGGAAAGGTTCACGTAATGTTTAAAACCGCTCGCGAGGCCCGCCTTTATCCTCGGCTGGGCCGGGTCGACCTCCCAGGGATGCACGTACACGACGGCGGGCCGGTTTTCCCTGTTCATCCCGGCGATACAGCCTTTAACGAACGGATAAGGGTACAGCCTGAAATAACCCCCGCCCGCGAAAGCCAGGTTCCTGCCGAACACCCTGACGGTCGAGACCGGGAATTCCCAGAGCACGCCCTCGCCGTTACGGATCTTATACGGGTACCTTTCCGCCCCGGCAAGGCCCCTCGTCCTGCGGCATACGGGCAGTACGCTTGAATCGTACATGAACCCTTCCTCCACGAGCACGTCCAGGGCCCAGAGCGACTTTTCAGTAAGGGAGAACGTAGGCGCCCGGTACCCCAGGACGGGCTCCCGCGTTATATCTTCCAGTATCTTTTTCGACTTCACGACATCATCCCGGAAACTATCCGGCGTCAGGGTGAAAACGGGATCATGCGCGTAACCGTGGCTGGCTATTTCATGCCCGGCCTCATGTATCCTTCTCACGACACCGGGAAACTTTTCCGCGGTCCACCCCAGAACGAAAAACGTGCCCCTCACACCCGCGTCCGCGAGTATCTCCAGGACCTTTCCGGTATTCCTTTCCACCCTGTTCTCATACTTCCCCCAGTCGGAGAACGCGACCACTTTCTTAAAGTTCTCCACCTGAAAATAATCCTCAACATCTATGGTCAATATATTCGTTACTTCCATAATGATAACCTCTTTCGTCAACACGTACGTAGGAGCGGGCTCCCGCCCGCGAACAACCCCC
>JBDRNI010000155.1:0-2537 GCA_043811335.1 Candidatus Omnitrophota bacterium
CGTTGAAGTGGCGTCCGGCAGAAAAGATGTCAAGGTAACTGCGGCCCTGGAAGAAGAAGGGACAAGAGAATCAGGAAAAGATATAGGTCTCATTGCGGGCGTCAGGCAGCTCGGGGTGAAAGTTACTTCGGATCTAAAAAAGACCTTTGCTGATATAGATTGTCTCATTGAATTTACTTTGCCGGGGCCGACACTGGAACACGTTGACGCCTGCGCGGAAAGCGGGACGCCGATAGTGATTGGGACCACCGGTTTTGGGAAAGATGAGATAGAGCGCATAAGAAAAGCGGCCACAAAGATACCGATCGTATTTTCTCCGAACATGGCGGTAGGGGTGAATGTGCTTTTTAGGATAGTTCAGGAAGCGGCGCGTATCCTGGGGCGTGATTTCAGCGTCAAGATTGACGAAACGCATCACGTTCATAAGAAAGATTCCCCGTCGGGAACCGCAAAAATGATTGCCGAGGTAATTTCCGACGCTACCGGAGGAGATGCTCCGATAGAGGCCTTTAGAAAAGGGGAGGTCGTGGGCGATCACGGCATTGTTTTTGATGGGGAGTACGAAAGACTTGAGATCCGGCATGCCGCGAAATCACGTGACGTTTTCGCCGCCGGAGCGGTTAAAGCGGCGCTGTTCCTTGAGGGAAAGAAGCCGCCCGGCCTGTACAGCATGGCGGATGTTTTGGGGATATAGTATAGTGAGTAGTGAACAGTGAGTAGTGATCAGTGAGTGGAGCAGAAAGTTTAAGTTTCAGAGAAAAAAGCGTTGTTGGACTTACTGATCACAGTTCACTGATCACTGTTCACTATGCTTAATTTTAACGAGGTGAAAAAACATGACGATAGACTTTGCCGACAGGCTGAAAAAATTACCGCCGTATCTTTTTGAAGAAATTGACAAGGCGAAACAGAAAGCCGTGGATGAAGGCCGTCCGGTCATAGATCTGGGCGTCGGGGATCCTGATCGACCGACGCCGGATTTTATAATAAAGAAGCTTCATGAAGCGAGTCTCGATCCATCCACGCACAAATATGCTTTTAACCGGGGGCTTCCCGCGCTGCGGCAGGAGATGGCGCGCTGGTATAAGAGACGTTTCGGAGTGGAGCTGGACGCGGAAACGGAAATTCTGCCGCTTCTCGGGTCCAAGGAAGGGATCAGTCATTTTCCGCTGGCGTTCATTAACCCCGGTGACGAGCTGCTTGTGCCGGAGCCGGGATATCCGCCTTACAATTCCGGTGCGATATTCGCGGGGGCAAAAGTAAACTTCATGCCGCTTCTTAAAAAGAATAATTTTCTTCCGGATCTCGGGGCCATAGATGAAAGCGCAGCTCATAACAGTAAGGCCATATATGTGAATTATCCCAATAATCCGACAGGCGCGGTGTGTGACAAGACCTTTTATGAAGATATCGTATCGTTCGCAAAAAAACACGATATTATCGTGTGTTCGGATGCCGCGTATACGGAAATGAGTTTCGATAATTACACGCCTCCGAGTTTTCTTGAAGCCAAAGGCGCGAAGGATGTTGGAATAGAGTTTCATTCACTTTCAAAGACGTTTAACATGACCGGCTGGAGAGTAGGCATGGCAGTCGGTAACCGAAGGATCCTTGACGGTCTTGCCAAGGTCAAGGCAAACATAGATTCCGGGATATTCAGGGCAGTGCAGGTGGCCGCGATCGAGGCGTTAAAACACGCCGAAAAGATCAAGCCCGAAATGAACAGAATATACGCTGAAAGACGGGATATTTTCGTGAACGGTCTTAACAAGAACGGGTGGAAAGTGGAACGGCCAAAGGCGACCTTTTACGTGTGGGCGCCCGTTTTCGGGGAATATGATTCTTTTTCACTTGCCAAGGCGATGCTTGATAAAGCGGACATCGTGGTGACCCCCGGCAGTGGTTTCGGAAAGAGCGGGGAGGGGTATGTCCGCATGGCGTTGACCGTGAGTCCTGACATGCTGAAGGAAGCGGTTCGGCGCATCAATGAGGCGTTCTTCAGCCGGTAATGATGTATACAGTTTATCTCGGTATAGGATCAAATATAGGCGACAGACGCCGGAGATGCGAAGAAGCGGTTGAAAGGATAGATGCGTCCGGTTGCATGAAAGTGACGGCATCTTCAGCGTTGTATCTTACACGGCCCGTCGGCGGGCCCCCTCAAAGAGATTATATCAACGGTGTCCTGAAGGTCGAAACAAAAACATCTTTGGCAAGATTGTTCAACAAACTGAAAAATATTGAGAAGGACATGGGACGCGCCGCGGCGGAACGGGATCATCCACGGGTCATTGATATTGATATTCTGCTCTACGGAGACATGATCGTCAGGACCGCAGAGATCACTGTTCCGCATCCGCGGATGCATGAAAGAGGTTTTGTTCTTCGGGGGTTTTCTGAAATAGCGCCGGAGGTTATACATCCGGTGCTGGGAAAGACAATGAAACGGCTTTTTAAAGAATGCGGAACGGATCAAGATAAACGGGAAGCAGCATGCGAATCATAACGGCTATAGATAAAATGAGAGAGTTCACGCG
>JBDRNI010000156.1:0-5306 GCA_043811335.1 Candidatus Omnitrophota bacterium
CCCGCCCCTACGCGCTTCTGTCCGTAACCCCGTTGACTGGTGGCGTGCGGCGTGTTAAACTGAGCGTGAACATGAAGAAGACAAAAAATATAGCTGAATACGGAAAGATAATAGCCGAGAAAGATCTCGTCATAGGCGCGGGCGGAAATATCAGCGAAAGGGCCGGCGAATATCTGATCATCAAGAAGAAAGGCGCATGGATGTCTTCCGGCGCCATGGATGATTATGCGCGCGTTGGATTTAAGGAAGCTGTTTGCGATAAGAGTTTGAGCTCGGAAACACCTTTGCATATCGCCTGTTACGAGGCGCGTAGTAACATCGGCGCGGTCATGCATGTGCATTCGCCGATCATCATAGCGGCCGCGCAGAATGCGGAAAAACTGGAAAGCGTTTCGTATGAGTTTGATTGCATCATACAGAAACCCGTTCCGAGCCTTGGATATATCCAACCCGGGTCACGAGAACTTGCGCGCGCCGTGGGTGAAGAGATAAAAAAAGGCGCGAATGCCGTCATGCTGAAACAGCACGGCGCGGTTTTGATAGGCAGGGATCTGGAAGAGGCCTATCTTCGTATTCTCGCGCTGGAAAGAGCCTGCCTGGTATGGCTTCATACGAAGTGAAAGGGCGAATGATTATTCGCCCTTACGTCTTTTATTTTTATCGGGCAAATAGAATTCGTACGGGCGAATAATTATTCGTACCATCTGTCCGCCCTGCCGGCTTTGTCTTGACTATGTATTAATATTGATATACAATTGACACGAAAAACCCGTCTGATAGAGGGCAGGAGACGAAAAAATGGCTAAAAACAAACTGAAATTGGGTATCCCTAAAGGAAGCCTGCAGGAAGCGACCGTGCGTCTGCTTGGAAAAGCCGGCTACAGGGTTGATATATCCGACAGGTCATATTTCCCGAATATAGATGATGAAGGCCTGGAGGCCGTGCTGTTCCGCGCGCAGGAGATGTCGCGATACGTTGAAAGCGGTATTATTGACTGCGGAATAACAGGAGATGACTGGATAAAAGAAAACTCTTCCGACGTAAAACGGGTGGCCGAGCTTATTTACGCGAAAAGAAGCATGAAACCGGTGAGGTGGGTACTTGCGGTCCCGGAGGCCTCAAAGGTAAAAAGCGTGAAAGATCTCAAGGGTAAAAAAATAGCCACGGAACTCGTAAAAGTTACTCGCAAATACCTGAAAAAAAAGGGCGTGAACGCGGAAGTTGAGTTCAGCTGGGGGGCCACGGAAGTGAAACCCAGAATGGGCATTGACGCTATCGTGGAAGTTACCGAGACCGGCAGCAGCCTGAGAGCTAACGGGCTCAGGATAGTTGAAACCGTGTGCGAATCAACCACGCGGTTCATTGTCAACAAGGCGGCATGGCAGAACGCATGGAAAAAAGATAAGATAGAACAAATGGTGCTTCTTCTCAGAGGCGCGGTGCTTGCCGAGGGGAAGGTCGGGCTTAAAATGAACGCGCGCGAGAAAGATGTAAAAAAGATAATCGCTATCCTGCCTTCCATGAAAACGCCTACGGTTTCCCGGCTTTTTGACGAGAAATGGATGGATATAGATACGGTGATCGATGAAGAAGATGTTAAACTGCTCATTCCGAAACTGCGGAAAGCCGGAGCGGAAGGATTTATAGAATATCCGCTGAATAAAGTCATTTATTGACAAACCATTACGTAGTGATCAGTGAGTAGTGAACAGTGATCAGAACAGAGGGTCGTTGAACTTACAGATCACTACTCACTGATCATAGATCACTATAGTGCGGATGTATCTTGGTTATTGCACATGGGCGGAAACCTCGCCCAAAATTACGGGGAAGGAGATAGCCAGACAATGCCCTGCGGTAGGAAAAGAAAAATAAAAAAAGTTAAACGCCACAAGAGAAAAAAGCGGATGCGGAGAGATCGTCACAAGAAGAGAAAAGTGTAACGAGATCTTCCTAAACGATCCGGTTTTTTTTCTTTCCCACTGTTGACGTATCCTGAAGATAAGCCGAAAACCGGCCATGGAAAAACTTAAAAATACGAAAGAACGAAAAAGAAAAGCGATCGCTCTGCGCCGCGACATATTAAACATGCTTGAGAAGGCCGGATCGGGGCATACGGGCGGGTCATTATCCATGGTGGAGATACTGATCGCTCTTTATTACGGCGGGATGAACGTCGGGCCCGAAAAAACCGCCCGCCGCGACCGTGATAAATTCGTTCTTTCTAAAGGCCACGGGTGCCCGGCGCTGTATGCGGTTCTGGCGGACCTGGGGTTTTTCCCGCGGGAGGATCTGTGGACGCTGCGAAAGATCGGAAGTATTCTTCAAGGCCATCCACAGCTTGGATTGCCGGGTCTGGAGATATCCAGCGGGTCTCTCGGACAGGGGCTTTCGGTGGCGTGCGGTTTTGCGCTTGCCGACAGGATGGATCTCGTGGATGCCAGAGTATACTGCCTCATGGGAGACGGCGAGACCAACGAGGGGCAAGTATGGGAAGCGGCCATGACGGCGGCGCACTATAAACTGGATAAGCTGTGCGGTATAATTGACTATAACGGATTGCAGATAGACGGATTTTGCTGCGATGTAATGGACCCGGGGGCGTATAAGAAGAAATGGGAGGCCTTCGGATGGCACACGGTTGAGGTGGACGGGCACGACCATGACGAGCTTGAAAAAGTGTTGAACGAGGTTCAGCGCGTAAAGGGGAAACCCCAGATGATCATTGCGCGCACGGTAAAAGGAAAAGGGATCTCGTTCATGGAAAACAAGGTAGAATGGCACGGTATCGCGCCAAAGAAAGAAGAACTTGAAAGAGCGCTGGCCGAACTGGACAAACAGGAAAAAGAGATCTAATAAAACCGAAAAAAGGGGCAGAGTAACATGATAACCAGAAGACTAAGGATGTACTTAAGGACATACAAGACGATTATTATCGTTGTCTGTATTGTTATCATTCTTCTTATCCTTTCCGTGATAGGACTGATGTCGCTGGAATCGTTTTATCGCAAGATGACGATCGCGACCATGCCGGTTCAGTTCATCATGGCCGGTATTCACGCCGGAATATTCGTGTTCATGTATCTTACGTTCATGCGCGGCGGGTTCGCCAAGCTGGATAAAGCCCCCATCAAGGGAAAAGATGTTTCAATCAGGTGGGACGACGTTATAGGCATGTACGACGCCAAGCAGGAAGCGTGGGAGGTGGTGCAGCTCATAAAAGACAGGGCAAAAGTTACCAAAATGGGAGGCAGTGTTGTTAAAGGCCTTCTCTTGCTGGGCCCCCCGGGCTGCGGAAAAACGTATATCGCCAAGGCGGTAGCGACAGAAGCGAACATGCCGTTTATTTCCATGTCAGGAAGCGAATTTGTTGAAGTATTCGTCGGCGTCGGCGCTTCGCGCGTGCGAAAACTTTTTAAAAAAGCCAGAGACCTCGCTTTCGGGTTCGGCGGCTGTATTCTTTTCATAGATGAACTAGACGCTATCGGGAGAAGCCGTTCATTCAGCTTCATGGGGGGACAGGAGACCAACAGCACGCTTAATCAGCTGCTTGCGGAAATGGACGGGCTCAAAGGAAAAGACGATAATATTGTAGTTATCGGCGCTACGAATGCTCAGGAAGCACATCTTGACCAGGCGCTTCTGCGTCCCGGCCGGTTTGACAGGAAGATAATGGTCACACTACCGTCGCAGGACGACCGGGAAGAACTGTTCAAGTTCTACCTTGATAAGGTCAAGGCGGAAGAAGGTATGGATCTCGGACGGCTCGCGCGCCGCGCTGTCAGGAAAACGCCGGCCGACATAGCCAATATAGTCAAGGAAGCCGCGTTGATCGCCACCAGGAACAAGAAAAACGCCATAGGGCTGAAAGAGATCAGCGAGGCCTTTGAGCGGGTAGATCTCGGCATCAAACACCGGATGACCGTTACTCCGAGGGAGAAAGAGATGACGGCCTACCATGAATCGGGACATCTGATCATCAACTACCTTAAAGCCCCGTCAAAAACCGTTTTCAAGGCAAGCATAATACCCAGAAGAGGGACGCTTGGCGTGGTATGGGCGCCGGAAAGAGAAGAACTCCATTCCAAAAGCAAGGAACAACTGCTTGAGGACATAATGATGGATCTCGGCGGGTATGTCGCGGAAAAGATCAGGTTCGGCACCACGACGACCGGTGTTGCCAGTGATTTCAGCAAAGCGATGAATATTGCTCATACGATGGTGTGGCAGCTGGGCATGGGAGAATCCGGCCTGGTCGGGGATTATACGGTGATCCCGAAAGAACAGTTGTCGGAAAAAGTGCGCCAGACAATGAACAGCGATACGGGTGTTCTCTTGAAAATCAGTCTTGAGGCTGTTGAACAAACCTTAACGGAAAAAAGAAAGATACTGGACAGGTTCGCCAGCGAGTTATTGAAACGTGAAGAACTGGAATACGACGAAATCATAGCTATCTTTGACGAATACGGGTTCAAGGAGGCCGTAGACGACAATAGCGGGCCGAAGGATAAAAGCTGGGATCACGATGCGTAGAAACAGCATGAAAAATGTTTTTGCCGTCGGAGCGGCCGCAGCGCTGATAACAGGAATGCTCCTCGCCCTGTCGTCGTGTGTTCCGAGCTATCCCAGGGAAAAACTCCCCGAAGCAGTTAAATCAATCTGTAAAATAGAATACGATATGGACGTGGAGACCATCGTAGAAGGAAGCACGATGGGGATATATTATCCCATGAAGGGGCTTCTGGATCTCGGGTTGGGGATAAGCGAAGAGGCATGGGACAAGATAAGCAATCTGCTTCTGATCGCGTCGCGTGTCGTTCTGAGCACGGATGCGGATATACGTTTCTATTGCGTCATAGCCCAGGATCCCCGATTGCCGGAACTGCAGATGGTAATAATAAAATATGTTGACGACATCAAGCGCGGCATGGTCCGTAATATTTCGCGCGGCGAATCGTTCAAACGCACGCTGTTCAGCCTTAACCTTACTCCGCAGGCGGAGAAAGAGCGGTCCATAGAAAGTGTTTTTGATAAACTGGGCGTGAATGAAGAAACAAAACAAAAAGTGGTAGACGAGTTTTTCAGGAGCCCGCCCACAAAGTTGAGCGATATAGGCTACTGGAAGGGGAGTTTTTATATAAAGGATATCACGATGGAGGAATTTATTGCCGCCCAGATCGTAAACAGGGTCAAGGTCGGGTTTCGCGACGACGAAAAGCTGAAGGAACAGTTTGACTACAAGGCAGCGGAGGGGTTCGTCTCTTCCTCTAACGGAGAGAATACCTTTGTTATCCAATTCAAGATC
>JBDRNI010000157.1:0-3994 GCA_043811335.1 Candidatus Omnitrophota bacterium
TATGATGAGGTAGTTCACAGGGACAATTTGGTAATAATAGAGTAGGGGCGAGGTTACCCCGCCCCTACATGGGAATCGGATATAGGACGTGTATAAAATGAATGCAACGAACGAGATGAAAAATATTGTTGCAAGGGCGCGGAAAGGCGCTCTTGCGCTTGCTGCCATGTCGCGAGACAAAAAAAATGGTCTTTTGCTGGTCATGGCGGAAGCATTGAACGAGGCAAAGCCCCGCATTAAAAAGGCCAACGAAAAGGATATCACTACCGCGGCAAATGCCGGAAAGCCGGAGGCCTTTCTTGACCGTTTACGGCTGAGTGATGGCCGAATAGACCGAATGTGCGCAATGATGCGAGAAGTAGCCGCCCTTGACGATCCTGTCGGCGCGGTTCTAGAGAGCATCAAAAGGCCGAACGGACTTATTATCAAGAAGGTAAGGGTTCCGATAGGTGTTATAGGGATTATCTATGAGTCGCGTCCCAATGTGACCGCGGAATGTATTGCACTGTGTCTCAAATCGGGCAATGCCGTCATACTTCGCGGAGGCCGGGATGTGATAAATTCAAATAAAGCGATATATGAAACGGTAAGGAACGCCTCGCGCAAGGCAGGTCTGGATGCGGATGCGTTTATTCTTATTGAGAATACCGCGCGGGTGTTTGTGGACGCAATGCTCAAGGCGTCCCCGGGTATAGATCTCATCATGCCGCGTGGAGGAGAATCTCTTATTGAGGAAGTCACAAACAAAAGCCGTGTGCCGGTTATAAAGCATTACAAGGGGATTTGCCACATATACGTGGATGCGCATGCGGATCTGGACATGGCGGAGAAGATATGCTTTAACGCTAAGGTTCAAAGGCCCGGGGTTTGCAACGCCATGGAGACAATGCTCGTCCATGAAGATGTTGCGGAAAAATTTCTTCCGGGGCTGGCTGCAAGAATGCGCGAAGCCGGTGTGGTGCTTAAGGGCTGTCCGGAAACACGACGGATCCTGGGTCGAGGCGGGGCTGATCCGGCGGAAGAGAAAGATTATGCTACGGAATGGCTGGATCTTGTTTTGAACATACGTGTGGTCAAGACGACTGAAGACGCCATTCGGCATATTACCATGTTTGGTTCAAATCACTCCGATGCGATCATAACGGAAAACAAGGAAATTGCGGTGGAATTCACGCAAAAAGTGGATTCTGCAGCGGTTTACGTGAACGCGTCCACACGATTTACCGATGGCGGCGAATTCGGGAAGGGTGCGGAAATCGGGATTTCCACGGATAGACTTCACGCACGCGGACCCGTGGGCGTGGAAGAACTAACTACTTATAAATACGTGATTTACGGTAACGGACAAGTCAGAGAATAATAGGAGACCCGTTAGTGAAGATCGGACTACTTGGCGGGACGTTCAACCCTATTCATGTGGGGCACTTAGCTCTGGCTGCGGAGTGTTGTTCCCGGCTTATACTTGATAAAGTGCTCTTTATTCCCGCGTATGTGCCGCCTCACAAAGAGATGGAAGGCGATGCTTCGGCTCTGGATCGGCTGAATATGGTTCGGTTGGCTCTGGGCAAAGACAAACGTTACGAGGCGTCCGCATACGAGATTGACTGCGGCAGGACTTCATACAGCATTGATACAATACGCTATTTCAAAAAAACATATTTGACAGAGACGAACTTCTTCTTTTTGACCGGGGCTGATGTGGCTGAAGAGCTTTCTACCTGGAAGGATGTGGATAAGATCCTGGGCTTGACGACTTTTGTTGTTGCCAGTCGTCCCGGATGGAAAGAACTAACTTCTTATGAACAAAAGATTAAGCGGCTTGAAATCCCACCCGTGAAAGTGTCTTCCAGTGTTATTCGGGATATGATCCGGAGAGGAAAGGACGTGAGTAATTTAATTCCCGCCGAGGTGCTTCAATATATACAGCGCCACGGACTGTATCGGCGGCGTTGAGATTAGGGCGCATGTACGGTAATTTCTTGACTTTTAGTATTCGTATGATAAACTTAACGCAATGTTTATGTAAGAAGAAACCCAAGGAGGTGTGTTCATGGCGGAAGGTTATTGTGTAAAATGTAAAGCGAAAAAAGAGATGAAAGATGCCAAAGAAGTTACAATGAAGAACGGAAGAAAAGCAATGAAAGGCAAATGTCCATCCTGTGGAACGGGCATGTACCGGATACTTGGAAAATAATCGTATCTCGTTTTCTCGTGGTACGTTAGGGCGGAAACAAACACAGAGTTGATTTTTTCCCGAGGTGCATTCTGGGATAACATAAGCTCAATCAGTGAAAACAGCGACAGCTTTGAATAAGGCGCGAGCGATAGCATATCTTGCGGCAGAAAAAAAAGGGGACGATATCGTCCTTATGGATATGCGAGGCGTTTCTACAGCGTTTGACTGGTTTGTTCTGATCAGCGCGAGTTCTTCCCGTAAGATAGGGGCCATTTCCGATACAATCCAGAAAAATTTTTCGCAAAAAGGTGTTTTTCCCCTGTGTGTGGAGGGGAAAAATGCGTCCGGATGGATGTTGGTGGATTATGGGGACGTTGTTGTTCATGTTTTTCATGAAGATATACGGGCGTTTTACGGTCTGGAACGGTTGTGGGCCGATGTCCCGACAGAACGGTTTGATGACAGATGTTTTGTGAAAACGTCTCGGAAAGATTAGGAAAATGCCTTTTCAGGGCCTCGGAGGAATATTTCAGGGATAATTTGCCCGATGTTTCTTTTCCTGACGGCATGGAAGTGACCCTTCAGATAAGCCGGGACCCGGCTCATGGCGATTTAACTTCAAATGTAGCGATGCGACTGGCATCCGTTATCGGTAAAAATCCTGCCGTGCTTGGCGAAGGCATAATCAGAGTATTCCGGGATCGCATAAAAAAAACGCATCTTGCCCCTTTTATTGAAAGCGTCAATCTTAAAAGCGGGTTTATAAATTTTCGGCTTTCCGACCGGTACTATAGCAGAACCCTCACATACATATACGGAAAAAGAAACGATTTCGGCCGGTCCGATGCCGGCCGGAAGAAGCGCATTAATTTGGAATTTGTCAGCGCCAATCCTACCGGACCCCTTACGATCGCGCACGGCAGACAAGCAGCGATCGGCGATGCTCTTGCGCGTATCCTGCGTTTTAGCGGTTTCGCAGTAACGCGAGAATACTATCTGAATGACATCGGCCGGCAGATGCGGCTTTTAGGAGAATCAGTGGGGACGCGTTACCGTAATTTGTTCGGAAAGAACGACCCCATGCCGGAAGACGGCTACATGGGCAAGTATGTAGAAGATATCGCGAAAGAGATAAAGACTAAGCAGGGCGATTCTCTCGTTGCGGATTCCGCGAAGGCGCCCGGGTTTTTTCGTGATTATGCGCTCGAGTACATGATGCGTTTGATAACTAAAGACCTGGCAGATTTCGGGGTGCATTTCAATGTCTGGACAGGCCAGTCATCGTTAGAGAAGCATAAAGAGGTGGAAGAGGTCCTCAGTATTCTAAAGAAAAACGGGTATATCTACGAAAAAGATGGCGCGCAATGGTTTGAGTCCACTAAATATGGGGATGACAAAGACAGGGTTGTGGTAAAAAGTGACGCCTCTTATACGTATCTGGCGCCGGACATTGCATATCATGCGGATAAATACCGGAGAGGATATACGCGGCTGATTGATATACTGGGACCGGACCATCATGGGTATATAAAACGAATGAAAGCAGCTGTTAGGGCCCTTGGATACCCGGAGGGATCCCTGAACATGCTTATAGCACAGCTGGTAACGCTTATGAGGGACGGACGGACTATTTCAATGTCCACGCGCAAGGGGGAATTCATAAGTCTGAGGGAGCTTATAGACGAGTTGGGTAAGGATGTGACAAGGTTTTTTTTCCTTTCAAGGCGGCTGGACAGCCATCTTGATTTCGATCTTGAGCTGGCGAAAAAGGAATCGGCGGATAACCCCGTCTTTTATATCCAGTACGCGCACGCGAGG
>JBDRNI010000158.1:0-2553 GCA_043811335.1 Candidatus Omnitrophota bacterium
ACAGGTATCACCTAAGGCGCCGTCTATCACAGATGAGAATATAATAGATTATGTAAACTATGAGACAATCGAAGGCTCAGGGCTTCTGGTTATATCTACCAATAAAGACCTGGGCTTTAAGGCCTCATTAAAGCAGTATCCGAAACCGCGTATAATATTGACACCCTCGATACCCGCCTTTGCGGAACTGGAAGAACACGCGGCCCTCGACAGGATTTATCTTAACAACGTGGAGATTGTAAAAGATAAAACCGCCGCAATCCCGCCGACGCTTGATAAATATTTTTATCCTGTAAAATATATATCAGTAGAACTTGCAAGAGAATTGCCCTTCGATTTTTATTCGAATAAAGACGAGATAAACAGCGGCCTGCTTTCGGCCATGGATACTATTGTGATTGAAAAGGACACGCTGGGTCTCTACATAACGGATACGATCGACCTCCCCCTAAATCTCATCGCGAATGGCGGTTTCAGATCGGAATGGGCTTTTTACAGATTTGACCAGCAGGCGGTCCTACAGAGTCTCAACGAAAAAAGACCTTTCGAATACGCGTACGAGGCGGGCCTCACCTACAAATATAACGAAAGATCTTCCGTTTACGCCAATATCTCGCGCTCTTTCCGCTTTCCGGCGATAGACGAGTGGTATAGTTCTCTTTACATTGATTATTTTTCGGGTTTGATAGCCGGGGGTTTAAACCTGAATCTTAAGCCCCAGATAGCCCAGACCTATGAAGTGGGCATAAAGGAAGGTTCCTCCAAGTACCTGGATCTAAAGGCGGATTACTACATCTCGGATTTAAAAAACGAACTTTACTACGACGCGGTGACAAATCAGAATTCGGTCTATCACCATACCATACATCACGGCCTCGAGCTGGAGGGTCGGGCCTTCATACTCGATTCAATACGCGCCTTTGCCAATTATACTTATGAAAAGGCGTTTTTTGTGGGCGGGACATTTGCCGGAAACACAATACCCCTTGTGCCAAGACACAAGTTGTCCGTCGGTTTTGAGTATACCCTCGCGGACTGCTTCCGTTTCCAGTACGCCGCAAACTATGTAGGGACGCAATGGTTCGTGAACGACCTCCAAAACAACATGCCAAAGATGAAGCAGTACCTGACGCATGACATAAAAATGTCATATCAGAAACATGGGTTTGAGGTGTTCGGCGTCATAAATAACGTCCTGAACGCGGATTACTCGGAATTCTCCGTGTTGGACTGGTCGCTTACGCGACCCGGGTATTATCCGGCGCCGCGCCGCAATTTTTCGGTAGGGGTGAACTATAAGTTTTAGACCGGAAGCCCGAGCGCCGTGGATTAGTTTGGTAAAGCAACCTTATGTTTAATAATAGTAGCGCACGCTTAAGCGTGCGCTACTATTATTATTAACCGAAATTGACGTTTCGCTCTAACGGAACCCCTTACGGGTAAAGAAAGTGCGAAAAAGGTGGATTTTAGGCTAAATCGGTATAAAATATAACACATGCTGAACGATCCGATATTCAAAACTGCGCTTGTAGTGTCTCTCTCTCTGCACATGTTCTTTTTTTCAGCGGGAGGGTTTCTCGCGCCCGCGCCGCACGAGCAAAAAACGCCACAGGTAGAAGTCACATACATGCTCCCCGAGGACCCGCTCCGAAAGATGAGCGAAAAGATCATCGAGCGCATACCCGATAGGTATGACCTTCCGAAGAAAGAGACAAAACCGCCCGAAAATAAAGCGCGGGAAACAGCCAAAACTACGGCGCCTGATGATAACGCCTTGACTGCGACCGAAAAAAAATATATAAGAGAAAAGGCGCTGGCCGAACTGCAGGAATACATCGCTTATTATGAACTTCTGAGGGAGAAGATCAAAGCCCGCGTCAAGGATAATTACGAAGGATACGCCGATCAGGGAACCGTGGACGCCGTATTCACGCTGGCGCAAAACGGCATATTAAAGAAGCTGAATATCGACGATATACGTAGCTCAAAAAACGTCAGGCTTCGCAAAATAGCGCTTGCATCGGTGAGAGAAGCGGCCCCCTTTCCGCCTTTTCCTCAAGCTTTAAAGCGAAGCGAGCTTAGCTTTAGCCTTGCTATAATATTCAAGAAAGATTGATCCGATAAGGCTTGACACGAATGCTCCCCTTGTGTTAAAATCTCCGAAATGGTTCACAGTATAAACTATTAAAAGGTCTAACCATTAAACCGGGCCCGTTAAAGGCGCGCTTTCGGGGAAATAAAGAAACGCGCGAATGAAGGGAAGTCATGGATTTGCAGAAATTCGCGGAAGATGTTATTACACTGACGCCATACTTCCACGTAGAGATGCTCAGGAAACTGCCCGCGATGTTTCACCGGGAAAAAATTACTTTTCCGCAGATGCTTATTGTGGAGATCCTGCGCGCTAAAAAGGAAAGCCCGATGAGCGACATGGCCAGGACTCTCGGCGTTACCAAAAGCGCGGTCACCGCGATCGCGGACCGGATGATAAAGACAGGCCTTCTCCACCGGGCGCGGGCTAAGGATGACCGGAGAATTGTGAAAATCGCGCTT
>JBDRNI010000159.1:0-2673 GCA_043811335.1 Candidatus Omnitrophota bacterium
CTCTTCTTCAGCACATTATCATATTCTTCCCCCAATATGTACACGTTGATCCGGTCATGTTCGGGCCCCCGGCCCGGATGAACCGCTACGTCCAACGGTATGGCCTCGCCATAAACGGGGTCTTTGTTATATTCTTCCGCCAGTTGACGGTATCCCTCAAGTGTATAGACATCTACTAAATACGTGCCTCCCCTACCCTTATATTTCGGATCCCATGTGGGTATGATAGACAAAGTAGTGTCAGCTCCCCCACTCCTTTGCCGCCTGATACGTTCTGTTACGTAATTTATTCCTTTATGCTGCGCCGGTGTCAGTTTTTCGCGTTTTTCGGAGCTTATCGCGTTTTGTCCCGGAGTCCCCGGGATTTCCCCTTCCCCTCCTTTTTCTTCTTCAAATATCCTGTCAAATTCCGCTGCAATGGCGGTCTTCATGGGATCGGTTAACTCTGTTCCATTATCCCGGGCCAGGTCTTCGCACTTCTTGAGATATGCGCCTTTCAAGAGTTCCCAGTTATCCAGGGCTTTCTGCCACAGATCGGCGTCGGCGTTGTCTTTCGCTTTCATGAGCCATCCGCGAACGAGGGCGCTGACCATATCTTCATATGTTTCGGCGGCGGTTTCCTCCACCGTGCGTCCGCTGATCTCGCCGATCGCGGCTGATAATCTCTGCAGATTTGCCGGTTCGGCAAGATAGAGATCAATGGTGTAAAAGACCTTGTTCAGAGGATTCAGCATGTCCTTAGTCGGACGAATGATCTCCTCACGCGTGGCTTTTATCCTCGCGCCTGCGGCGCCGGATGTGTTCTCGGTGATAATATCTTCAAGCGATGTTCTCTGGTTGGTCAGCACCTTTATATACGGCGTTTCAACGTCCTTCGTTATCTTGGGCGTGACGACCACGTATGAAATATCCTGTTTCTCAAGAAGGTTCTTTATGCCCTCGGTATGGAACCCGCCGGCGATCAGGACGCACCGGTCTTTTCCTTCCGATTCCATCTTCTTCAGGGTGTTGTCAATAAGGGCCTTGTCTCTCTGCATGGCGATCTCATAAAAATCCACCATCTTCGGGATCCGGCTCGCTATTTCCTCCGGCATGACCCCTATATCGTAGTTGAGACCGTATTTATCGCTTTGCGCGGCCATGAACGCCAGAACGTCCTCCAGCGAGAACTCTTCCGCGTATTCCTTGTACAGCGCATAATCCTCGTTAGTCAGCTCAATGTTCACGAGGTTCACGAACATGTCAAGCATGGCGGCGTATCTGTCAAGCATCCGCTGGTTATCATTCCCGAAAAACTTCTCTTTAAGGCGCGCTTCTATAATATTGATTTCCTTAAACAGGTGTTCGTTGTTTATGCCGTCGTAGATCTTCGTGTAGGCGTAATAGTAAAACAGGTTCGGGTATTTCTGAATAATAGGGATATTGTGCTCTCTGGCCAGGTCTCTCAGGTAAGAATAGAATTCCGACGCCTTCACGCTGCCTTTTCTGAACTCAACGCTCATGGATACAAGCTCAGCCATGCCTTCTTTGGACAGTTTCTTGGAGAGAACATCTATATACTCGCTCCGTTCCCCGTCAACGATATCAAAATCTATCTTTTTCTCGTACGTAAGGGTCTCGAGCAGTTTCTTGAAATTACCGCAATCGTCAATATCCACGCGGTTCGCCGCGACCGTCTTCTGGATATACCGGGCATAATCGCTCAGCTCCAGGTCCTTGCCGTCAAAGGACCTTATCTGTGAATCCAGTTTTTTCAGTTTGTCGGGATAGATAAGGGATTTTAGCCGGTTCGCGACCGCCAGGGCATCGGCAAAATATTTTTCGATCTGTTCCTTATAGGGATAAACTTCGGTGAAGGCCTTGAGATTCTTGATGTAATAATCGCGTGTTTCAGCACCGAATATAATGCCGTCATAGTCAGAGACGATAGAAAAGAATTCGGCGCCGGTTATCTCGCCCTTTTTCATGAAATACGTGGCCACTTCTTCGCGTATTTCCGCGTCCGGAAATGCCCTGAACCATGCCGTGTCAACGACGCCTTCGGCGCCTTCCACGGAAATCATGCCGAGGCCGTATTCCTTCGTGAGCTGTTCCAGCATTCTGCTGATATTGGTTTGGGCTTCGTAGTTGCAGTGGGCGTCCTGTATGTGGATTATGACTTTTCCGTTCTTGCCAGAAAACTTGGACTTTATCGTTCCGCTGTCAATAGAGATACCGATCTTTTCAACGGGGAGACCGGCGCCTTCGGCCGGCATTATCGCGGCTGCTGGTGCGATCTCAGGAGCGCCAAGGCCTTTCTGCGCAAGAGAAACGGCCGGGTTCCCGTAAGAAGCAAACGCAACCGTAAGGATCAGGCTTATCGCCTTAAAAAGTGAAGATTTTCTGAGCCCGACACCGATCATGACACCCTCCTTAGCTTATTTTCTATTTACATGCGCGAAAATGTAAGCAACAAAAACCTAAATCGTATACTTTCTGGCTATTTGGACGCTTTATACATATGCTCATAATACTATGCTCTCACAACGAAGTCAAGAATGTTCTTTCTAACTATTTTATAACTTAACAAGTGGCGCTTTTTGGGTCGCAGGTTGTCATTCCCGTGAAAGCTTGTCCCCATGGAAATGGGGACGGGAATCTATTCTGGATCCCCATTGTCATGGGGATGACAGA
>JBDRNI010000160.1:0-14629 GCA_043811335.1 Candidatus Omnitrophota bacterium
TTCACACGGACCGAGACACTGTCCGACATGATACTCAAGACAAACAGATTTTCTGAGCCGGCGGCAGGTTCTGAGCGGAAACATCCTTTTCATGAAAGACAACGCTTCTTTCAGCAATTTCACGTTAACATACGGCCCGTAGTACAAAGCGCCGTCACCGGCCTTTTTACTGCGTGTTATCAAAAGGCGCGGATATTTTTCGCCGGCGGTAAGCTTGAGGAAAGGATAAGATTTATCATCTTTGAGCTCAATATTGAATTTCGGAGAGTAGTCCTTTATGAGCCCTGCTTCGTATATCAGCGCTTCTGCCTCGGAAGAGGTCCTGACAAATTTTATATCACGCACCTCGCCGACCAGAAGTTCATGACGGTTGTCTCCGGCGCGCCCGCGCTGAAAATACGACGCAACGCGTTTCCGCAACTGCCGCGACTTACCCACGTATATCACGCGGCCCCGCGCATCAAGAAACATGTACACGCCGGATGAATCCGGCAGTTTCTTTATCGCGTCTTTGACACGATGAACGCCCATAATCTTCTCACACTTTCAACTTTTACGATATACGCGGCAATAAAATAAACACAAGTTGCGCCAATCACGGTGATCACGAGACCAAGGATATTCCTTCCATCACCTATACCCTGGGGCCGTAATAATGTTCTTTCTGCGAAAAGAATAAATACCGCCATGATCGCCGATGCCCCGCCGACCCTCGCGAAAGACGCCATGAGCGTTTTCGTTCCCACGTCACCGATACGCTTAGCGAGCATGACATAAAGCATCACGAAATTGGCCGAAGCCGCTATCGCGGTCGCAAGAGCGAGCCCCGCTATTTTCAGGGGCCACATCAGGATAAGGTTAAGCACGATATTGATCGTGAGCGATACCGCGGCCGTTTTCACGGGCGTGCGGGTATCCCCCATGGAATAATACGCGTTCACGAGGATCTTTATCCCCGCATACGCAAAAAGCCCCAACGCATAATAGAACAACGCCCCCGAAGTGATACCCGTGGAATAAGCTGTAAACCGCCCTCCCTGAAAAATAGTTCTCACTATCGTATCGGCCAGCATCGCAAGCCCCACCGCCGAAGGGATCATCACGGCCCACACGGTCTTCAGAGAAAATAAGATCGTGTATTTGAGTTTATCCGTATTCCCTCGCGCCATTTCTCTGCTCATGCGCGGAAGAACGGCCGTGGCAAGCGCTATTCCGAAAATAGCCAGAGGCAGATGAACAAGCCTCGTCGCAAAATGCAGCGCCGCGACACCCCCGGCGCCTACTATCCACGCCAGAGACGCAAGCACCGTATCCACGAGAACGCTGAGCTGATACACGGCCGAGCCGACCGCCCTCGGAAGAAGAAGCCTGCCTATTCTTTTCGCGAGCGGATGCGCCAGATGAAAACCCTTACCGAGACCGAGCCGGAACCCTCTGGCCGCGAGCGGCGGTATCTGCAAGAGCACCTGAAAAATACCTCCGGAGATCACACCAAAAACCAAGCCGCGTACACCCATCGTCCGGCACAGAAAATAAAGCGAAAGTATCATCGTGATATTAAGAACAACGGGCGCAATGGCAGGTGTAACGAAAAAATTCAGAGAATTCAAAACTCCCTTGCTGTATGCCACGAGTCCCAGAAAGAAGATATAAGGAAAAACCATGCGTGTAAGCGATACCGTGAGAAGAAACTTTTCCGTGTCCTGCAGAAACCCCGGGGCCACTATCCGGACTATTACAGGCGCAAAAACAATCCCGCAAACCGTGATCACCCCCAGCGCCATGACCATGAGATTAAAAATAACACGGGCGCCTTCCCAGTATTCTTCCCGCGTGCGGGTATGCTGATATTCGCTCAAGATCGGGACTATCGCCGCGTTAGTGGCCCCTTCCCCGATCATATCGCGAAGCATGTTCGGTATCCTGAACGCCACAATAAACGCCTGCGCGGCCATACCCGTCCCAAAAATGCGGGCAAAAAGGATATCACGCACAAACCCCAGCACCCGGCTCGCAGCAGTCGCCGAACCTATTATACCTGTTGATTTTATGAGTTTTCTGTCAGACATTTTCAGCCCCGCTCCATCTATAATCGCCTTATAATAGCACAATATCCAGGGTATGTCATCAATCAGTCGCACGGTATAAAAAAGCCGTTGACAAAGCCCCCCCCTCTATGATAAATTAAGCCACTTAAGTTGATTGATTTTAGATGGTTAAGGAGATGATATAAGATGCCGAATAAGAAAGCTGCTTTCAAGAGCTTCAGACAAGACAAAAAGAAAAACGTGCGAAATAAAGCCGTGCTATCAGAGATCCGTTCCCTTACAAAAAAAGCACGCGCCCTCATAACCTCAAAAAATCGAGAAGAAGGCGATACCACCCTCAAGTCCCTGGAATCCAAACTGGCCCGAGCCGCAAAAAACAAAATAATCAAAAAACAAACCGCCTCGCGCCGAATCTCCAGACTAAGAATCCAATGGTCAAAACCCGCAGATAAAGCCACGGCCTAATCCGGGCGATACGATTTAGGAATAAATCGGGTAGGAGGCCAGGTCACCCCAGCCGTCCTCCCACACCACCGGGCATACGGTTCCGTACCACGGCGGTTCATGTCGCTAATTGAAATTGACGCTGTCTGTCCAGCAATGCCACAAGACCAATCGATTCAAAGTATCTTTTCGGATATGCCTCATTCATATGCGAAGCTCCCGAGTTCCACCATGCTCCTTGCCCGTTTTGTGCTGACTTTAGCGCTCTCTCTTTAGAGATGCCCCGAACTATTAGCTTCTTTGTCCGTGTGCGTGGCTTCTTCCATTGCCTCCACAGCACACATCGAAGCCTGCGCCTTATCCACCCATCAATGTCCCCGTACACCAACTTTGTTTCACCCAGTCTGAAGTAATTACTCCAACCCCTCAGTACCGGATTTAGTTCACCTTCGATAAACCGTTTGACGTTTCGGCCTTTGCCCTCACGGAATTTCGTTTTGAGTTTCTTCTTAAGACGTTTTATCGATTCAGCAGCCACTTTAAGTTTGGGCTCTTTATTTGACGTCATAGAATATCCCAAAAACTTTTCCTTCCATGGTCGGCCTGTTCCGCTCTTATCCCGATTTACCTTGAGTTTCAGCTTGTGTTCAAGGTACTCTGTAATGGATGTTAGCACTCTCTCTGCCGCTTTCTCGGTTCTGACATAGATGTTAAAGTCATCCGCGTAACGGCAAAATTCGTGCTCTCGGCGTTCCAGCTCTTTATCCAAGTCATCAAGAATCACGTTTGACAGTAGCGGTGAGAGCGGCCCACCTTGCGGTGTTCCTTCCCTGCTGATTGTCGTTAGTCCATCCTTCATGGCTCCGGCTTGTAAATACCTCCGGATAAGCAGTAGTACTCGTTTATCCTTTACTTTACGTGCCACCCTTGCCATAAGCATGTCGTGATTCACCCGGTCAAAGAATTTCTCCAAGTCTATATCTACAACCCATCGTTTCCCGGACGTTACATATGCCTGCGATTGCTTAACTGCCATATGCGCGTCTCGCCCGGGTCGAAAGCCGTAGCTATATTCGGAGAATCCTGAGTCAAATATCGGACTCAATACCTGATGGAGCGCTTGCTGTATAAGCCTGTCCAATACCGTCGGTATCCCCAGAACCCTTTTTCCCTTACCTCCCGGCTTGGGTATTTCGACCCTGCGTACCGTTTCCGGCTCGTACTCACCTGCCAGCAAACTCACTTTGACTTCAGGCCATTGTCCCTTAAGAAAAGTCCTCAGTTCCGCCACTTGCATATCATCTATACCAGCAGCCCCCTTGTTCTTCTCTACCCGTTGCAATGCCTTCATCATGTTCTTGCGTTCGACCACCGCTTCCATTAACTGCGTCGTTCCCGAATCGGAGGCTTCTTTCCTTGCCGTAATGTCCGTCACGCCCTGCTCATACTCTCGTGAGTTCCGCCCACTACTTTTTGAGCCGGCTTCAAACTTCTCAGTTCTCTTCATCTGTGACTTATCCATCATCGAAATTCAAGTCTCCTATCCCTAACCACATGTTCGGGCCTTCAGTAAGGCCGATTTACCTGCTATGCCCTCTGCTGACTTCTGACAGCATATCTCACCATATCTTTATGGCAATAGTTTCTTCCCGTTGCTTTAGGTCGAGAGTTTCCAACTAACGCCCTTTCGGTTGCATCGTGGGTTCCTAATTCGTCCATCGCAACAAAGTAAAACATACTATCAGACCTCCCCGGGTAATGCCCACATACCTTCACGCTTATACCTGCCGCATCTACGTCCATGCTTTCCGTATAGGTATCGGACTTTAGAGATAATTGCCTCCTCATCCAACATGACCGCCTCTTATGCGATTTCTGTTCGTCAGGCCAGCGTTTTGCCTGCGGCTTCCTTTAGATTCCACCTCACGATGGACACCCTTGCCGTCCGGCTAGCAGTTCCCCCTATCGGGTCTGCGGGAGACTCTCACTCCCAAGTGTGTGCGCCCTGCCGGGCGCACAATAAAAAGGGCGGGTATAAAACCCGCCCCTACTTACTCTGCTCTATGCTCTCGGCTCTTCCGTCCCCTGATCCGTTCAATCGTCCTTCGTCTCTTCAGGAGTATCCACGGAAGGCATTTCTGGGGTGCCGTGCCCCGTACCCGAAAGTGGTTCGGGGTCCACGACCGGAGCGCTTTCTTCTTTCTTCTCTTCCTCTATGCCTTTTCGGGAAAGCGCTATCTTTTTTTGGACACCGTCTATGTGTATTATCTTCACGCTAACGACATCTCCAACCTTATACTGCTCTTCCATCCTCTGTTCGGACCCAAGAGCCGTCTCGGAGATATGCAGAAGCCCTTCAAGATCTTTTTCCAATTCCACGAATATACCGAAATTGGTGATATTGGTTATCGCCCCCGTGCAAAGCGTGCCGGGTTCGTATTTTTTGACGATATCATCCCATGGATCCTGATCAAGCTGCTTGACGCCGAGAGCTATCCGGCGGTTTTGTTCGTCCACGTTCAGCACGACAACCTCTATCTCCGCGCTTTTCTTAAGCCGTTCCTTCGGATGAGATACCCTTTTCGTCCAGGAAAGATCGGAGACGTGAACAAGGCCTTCCACGCCTTCTTCAAGCTCAACAAACGCGCCGTAATCCGTAACCGTATTGACAACTCCTTTAACACGGTCGCCCGCTTTATAACGATCGCTGACGCCTTCCCAGGGATCCTTTTCCAGCTGTTTTATTCCCAGCGAAAGTTTCTGGTTCGTTTTATCTACTCGTAACACCACCGCGTCCACTTCATCGCCCACATTGAACCGCTCGCTCGGATGGCCGTATTTCTTGGACCAGGAAAATTCAGATATGTGAATAAGCCCCTCTATGCCCTTCTCAAGTTCAACAAACACTCCGTAGGGCATGATGTTCACGACCTTGCCTTTAACCACACCCGACTCGGGATACTTTGTTTCAATTTCATCCCACGGATTGGAAAGTTTTTGTTTCAGGCCGAGTGAGACCTTTATGTTCGTTTTGTCAAAATCCAGGATCTTCACTTCTATTTCATCGCCGATCTTCACGACATCACCCGGGTGACTCACGCGTCCCCAGCTCATGTCGGTTATATGCAGAAGACCCGTTATCCCGCCGCCGATATCCACGAACGCGCCGAAATCGGTTACGTTACGCACGGCGCCTTTAACAATATCTCCCTTGTTTATACCTTCAAGGAGAGCCAGTTTCTCGCCGCGGCGTTTTTCCTCAACGATCTCTTTTCTGGATAGCACGATGTTCTTGCGCGGAATATTGATCTTGACGATCATGAATTCCAGTTTTTTGCCGAGGATATTGTCCGCGCCGCCGAATTCCTGCATCATTGACAGGCTTGCCGGCAAAAACGCCCCCATGCCCACATCAACCATAAACCCGCCCCGGACCTTTCTGAAAACCTTACCTTCAATAACATCGCCTTCTTTTTGGTTCTCAATGATATCCCGCCAGGTCTTGAACCTCTTGGCCTTTTCGTGGGAAAGAACGACCATTCCCTCGTCATTTTCCTTGGCTTCAAGTATAACGTCTATTTCATCGCCGACTTTCAACCCATCGGAATCTGTTATCTCCGACTTGAACACCACCCCTTCGGACTTATACCCTATGTCTACGAGAATGTCCTTATCGCCGATCTGGACGATCGTTCCTTTAACTATCTCGCCTTCCTTGATATCGGCGACGCTCTCCTCATACAGACGCGTCAGCTCCTCATATTCCTTGTTTTTCTCTTCTTTTTCAATCTCCATCAATTCGCTCAACTCCTTGCATTGGATTTTTGGTGGTGTATTTTATCCTTTTTTGGTAAAATATGCAACTTTTTTTAATCAGCGCGGGACAACTCATTCTTTTTCTCCTTCAACACCGCAATGCGTTCCATGACCATGTTTGAGATCCTCTCGTAGTCCGTTCTCCCTTCACCAGAAGGAGATACGAACTCCTCAGGCATCATCGGCCGGCCTACAAAAACGCCGAGCGGGGCTCCCCGGCAAATCTTTCCGTCTGTTTTCATCGCATATCCGGAGCCATCAATATAAATGGGCACGACCGGAACACCGCACATGGCGATCAGGAAACCCACCCCCCGTTTCGCCTCTCTCAATCCGCCGTCTTCTGACCGTGAGCCTTCGGGGAAAATGCCGATAACACGGCCTTTTTTCGCTTGCCTGATGGCCTCCCTCAAAGCGCTGATGCTTTTCGCATCGCGGTCCGTGCGTATGATACCGACAAGGCGCGACCATACCCTCACTCCCGGTATCTCAAAAAGTTCCTTTTTCCCCATAAAACTCACGGGATCTCTCCTGCAAGCTATCCCGACGAGAGGAGGGTCCAAAAAACTGGCATGATTTGACACCACTATATACGGGGCATTCGGAAAATTTTCTCTGCCGAAAATCCGGAGCCGGAAAAGTGTTCTTATCAGTATCTCAAATATCGTTAACGAAATTCTGTACCACATGTTCTTCTCTTCGCACGGCGCGTCACGCCTCGATCTTCTTGATTATTTTTTCAACAACCTCATCCACGGAAAGCTTCGTGGTGTCAATGAGTTCCGCGTCCTCTGCTTTCTTCAACGGACCGACCTTTCGGGTTTTGTCTGCGTGATCACGCTGTTTGAGATCCTCCATGACTTCAGCCCGCGTGACCGGATGACCTTTTGCGCGCAATTCCGTCAAGCGGCGTTCGATACGCTCGTCAAAAGAAGCATCAAGATAGAACTTGTGCCGCGCTCCCGGCAACACGACGGTCCCTATATCCCTTCCCTCCATGACGGCGCCTTTCAGGCCGCGAACCAGGTGCCGCTGGAAGGCAACCATGTTTTCTCTCACGGCTCCTATCGCAGCGACATGCTTGACGTTTCCCGTGACCTCCATCTCCCTTATCCTGCCGGTAACATCCTCTCCGTCCAGTATCACGCGAACGGGATCTTCCTTCGTCCCGGACGGAATAAGTTCAATGTTCAGGTCAGCGGATAATTTCACTATTTCGTCTTTTTGCTCGAAATCCACGTTTTTCCGCATGACCTTGAGCGTGAGCGCCCGGTACATGGCCCCGGTATCTATATAAACAAACCCGAGACGTTCGGCCACGAGCCTTGAAACCGTGCTCTTGCCGCTTCCCGCCGGACCGTCTATGGTCACTGTTTCCGCGCGTTTAAATAATTTCATTTCTTATTTTTCTGCAGGCGTCCAGTTTTTTTATCAGATCTCCTGCCGGCCGTTCCGAATATCATCCTCAATGCCCGAAAGTGTCTCCCTGAATTTGGCAAGAGCGCTAAGCACGTTCCCTCTGTTATCCATGAAAATATCACTCCATAACCGCGGGTCGGAAGCGGCGATCCTTGTCGTGTCCTTGAACCCCGTTGACGTGTATTTAAGGTCTTCTTTTTTTTGAGATCCCGCCAACGCGTACGCCACGACATGCGGAAGATGGCTCGTAAACGATACTATCGCGTCATGCTCTTCCGGCGTCATGACGGATACCACGGCCCCCATCGCCTGCCACAGCGCCTGTATCTTTCGGAGGTCGTCCTCACAAGTCAAAGGATCACGAGTCAATATGCACGGCGCTTTTTCAAAAATACCCGCGTTGGAGTGCTCCACGCCGGACTCCTCTGATCCGGCGAGAGGATGCCCTCCGACAAAAGAAAATTCCTTTTTGAAGTTCAACGCATAATCCGAGATCTCTTTTTTTACACTGCCGACGTCCGTGACCAGAATTTTTTTGCCGCGGACGGACGCAGCGATATTTTTCAGCACCGTTTTTATCGTCGGAACGGGCGTGGCTATGAACACGACTTCAGCGCCGGCAAGTGCTTCGTCAAGAGAATTTAAATACCCGGTGCTGATCGCTCCTTCCTTGACGGCCCTGTCCAGAGAGGACTGCCTGCGGAATACCCCAACCACTTCATTTGCCAGTTTTCGTTTTATAAGCGCCTTGCCGATAGAGCCGCCGATAAGCCCCATTCCTATCACGGCCACTTTTCCGAATCTCATTTCAACCTCCGCCCTTGGCATAAACTAAACAGTTCTCCCCAATGCCTTGGCAATCTTTTTTACATCGTTCATGAGTTCCTCAAATTTTTCCGGAACGAGAGATTGCTCTCCGTCGGAAAACGCATCTTCCGGGTTCGGATGAACCTCAACCAAAAGACCATCCGCGCCGGCCGCTATCGCAGCGCGCGCGGCCGAAGGAACCATTCCCCATCTTCCGGTCGCATGCGAGGGATCAACTATTATAGGAAGATGACTCAACCGCTTTACCGCGGAAACGGCGTTTATATCCAGCGTAAATCTCGTATAGTCTTCAAACGTGCGTATACCCCTTTCGCAGAGAATAACATTCGCGTTCCCGCCGGCAAGGATATATTCGGCGCTCATGAGAAACTCTTTTATGGTATTGGCCATGCCTCTTTTCAATAACACGGGTTTCTGTGTCTTGCCGACTTCCTTCAAAAGATCATAATTCTGCATGTTCCTGGCGCCTATTTGTATCACATCCGAGTATTTCATTACGAGTTCAAGATTACGAACATCCATGAGTTCCGTTATCACGCGAAGACCGGTTTTATCCCTGGCTTCGGCCATGTATTTGAGCCCCTCCTCGCCGAGCCCCTGAAAACTGTAGGGACTGGTCCTCGGCTTAAACGCTCCGCCCCGTAAAACCGTAGCCCCGGATCTTTTGACCGCTTCCGCCGTTCCAAGAAGCATCTTTCTCGTCTCAACGGAACAGGGCCCCGCCATGACAACGATCTTTTTACCTCCAACGCTCACACCGCCGCCTATATCCACTTTTGTCGGGTCTGACTTATACTCAACCGACGCCAGTTTATACGGCTTCAGGATCGTCATGACCTTTTCGACGATCGGGATCCCTTCAAGAGGCAGAGTGCGAATAACGTCTTCCTCTCCTATCACGCCTATGATCGTGCGTTCCACCCCTTTGGAAAGCCAGGGTTTTAATCCGAGATTCTCAATCTTCTTTACGATATGGTCTATCTCGCGTTTTGTCGCGCCCGGCTTAAGTACGATGATCATGCGTTAGCTCTCCTTCTCATCTTTAAGAGTAAACCCTAAATCCGAATATCTAAATCCTAAACAAATCCTAATCTCCCGATGTTTTAAATCCCAAATCAGAATATTTTAAGCAAGGGCTGTATGAAAATGGTTTGGAATTTGTGATTTGAATCATTGTCATTTGTTTAGTATTTCGGATTTAGTGTTTAGAATTTTATTACTCCCTGCTTCGCCCCTCATCCTTCGTCCCTCGTCGCCCTGGGTATCTCCCTCATCACGTCCGTAAAAACCTTAAAAAACACGTCGTTTTCATCGCGGAGGCCTATATTTACCCTGATGCACTGTTTGAGCCCCCATGCGGTCATTTCGCGTATTATCACACCGCGGCGCAACATATATTCAAAGACCTTTTGCGACGGCCGGCCGGTATCCACGAGAACAAAATTGGTTCTGCTCGGGATATAGGTCACGTCAAGTTTATCAAACACTTCATAAAATCTTTTTTTCTCTTTTTCCACCAGTCTCAGCGAGTCACGCAAATATTTTTCGTCTTCCAGCGCGGCCAGCGCGGCCGCCTGGGCCAGAGAATTCACGTTAAACGGTTCCCGGACCTTATTGAGGGCGTCCGCGATATCCTTTCTGGCAAACGCATACCCGATGCGCAGACCGGCCAGACTATACGCTTTGGAAAATGTTCTCGTGATAATAACATTCACGTCTTTACGCTTGATCAGCGGAAGGCTCTCCGGATAATCTCCGCCTTTCGCGAATTCATAATACGCTTCATCAAGAAAGACCAGCGTATCCTCCGGGATCTTCCCGATAAACGCCTCTAACGCCCGATCGTTCACGTAAGTGCCCGTCGGGTTATCCGGATTGGCAATGAAAACGATCTTTGTTTTCGGCGTGACGGCTTTCGCCATGGCCTCAAGGTCGTATTTGAAATTCTTCAAGGGAACCGTCCGGACTTTTGCGCCTTCGATCAGCGAGGCGGAGCGGTAAACAAGAAATGTCGGCTCGGCGATAACGACTTCATCTCCCGGATCCAGAAACGCTCGAAGCGCAAGAAAAATTATTTCATCCGAACCGTTTCCGAAAACAATATTGTCCGGTGAAACGGAAAATTTTCCGCTGACGGCTTTCTTCAGCCGGAAACATCCGCCGTCCGGATATCTGTTGACATCTCCGGCAGCTTCCGTTATCGCCTTTATCACGCGGCGGGACGGCCGCATGCCGTTTTCGTTTGAGGCAAGCTTAATGACTTCCTTCAATCCCAGTTCACGTTTCACCTCTTCAATGGGCTTGCCCGGCACATACGGCGATATTTCATCAAGTATTTTTTTACGGATCATGTTTTTTCAACCCTTCGGATACGATCCGAGAATTTTCACGAAATAACATTTTTTCTTCAGCATCTCAAGCGCTTTTTTCACCTTCTGTGTCTCACGGTGCCCCTCCATGTCCACGAAGAAATAATACTTCCAGAGTTTTCTCTTTGAGGGCCGCGATTCGATCTTGGTCAGATTTATCCCGTTATTTTTAAAGGGTTTGAGCACATCATGCAACACTCCGGGTTTATCTTTTACCGAAAACACCACGGATGTCTTGTCCCTGCCGGAAATACCGCTGGTCTGTTTTCCTATAACAAGAAACCGTGTCACGTTGGCCGCTTTATCCTGAATGGACCTTACGAGAACCTTAAGACGATATTTTCCCGCCGCCATTTCGCTCGCGATACAAGCCGCATCGGGGTGTTTGGATGCCATCTCGGCAGCCTTAGCTGTTGATGCGACACCGTGAAGCTCCGCAAGAGGAAGGTTCTTTTCTATCCATGCGCGGCATTGTCCGAACACTTGCGGGTTTGAATATATCCTCTTTATACCCTTCACGTTCTTCTTCACGGAAAGAAGGCTGTGCCTGACCGAATGATAGATCTCGGAACAGATCAGAAGCGGCGAATCAACGAACATATCCAGGGTATAGTTGACCGCGCCTTCGGTAGAATTCTCTACCGGCACCACTCCGTAATCAGCGTTCTCTTTCTCCACCGCATAAAAAACATCGGAAATGACGTCGCACGAAAGATATTCCGCGCTTGAACCGAATTTTTTCATCGCCGCCTGGTGGGTGAAAGTAAGCTCCGGGCCCAGATACGCCACTGTCATCGGCTGTTCCAGAGAAAGGCAGGCCGACATGATCTCGCGGTATATCGCCTTCGCAGAATCGGCCGTCAGGGGGCCGGTATTCTCTTTCTCCACACGCGCAGCTATCCGGCTTTCTCTCTCCGGGCTATATAGCGGCAGTTTCCCTTCTTTCTTGGTCTGGCCTATTCTGCAGCTCACCTTTGCGCGCGAGTTTATCAGCTGCAGTATGCGGGAATCTATCTTGTCAATCTCTTTCCTGAGTTTATTCAGGTTGCGTTTTGTCACCATCATCAGACTCCTTTGTTTCCGGCATGTCTCCGTTTTCCGATGCCTTCACGTTTTCACATGGAGTTCCTTTTTCCTCGGACTCCTCCGCGGTTTCCTCTTTGTTCACGGGAATACCCGGGCGCGGTTTGTCATACTCAAGGTCCTCTTCTATGAAATCGCTAAGCATAGGCAAATCTTCAAGTGAATTCAGGCCGAATATCTCAAGGAATTTCTCCGTCGTCGCGTAAAGAAGGGGCCTTCCCGGGGCGTCCTTCCTGCCCCTGACGCGCAGGAGCCCCTTATCAAGAAGTGTCTTGATCACCCCGCCGACGTTAACCCCGCGTATGGCTTCAACTTCGGCCCTCGTGACGGGCTGTTTATACGCGATGATCGCAAGCGTTTCCAATGACGGCCCCGTTAACCGGTCTGCCTCTTTCTGGTAAAGATTGCTTATCCAGGGCAGATACTCGGGCCTTGAGACTATGCGGTATTTCCCTGCGATCTCGGTGATATTGAACGCCCGTTCGGACGAGTTGTATTCCTCTTTCAGCATCCGGATGCCGCTCTCAATATCTTTTGAGTCCGAAGCGGTCACCGCTTTAGTCAATTCCTCAAGATCAAGCCCGTTTTCAGAGACAATAAGAAGCGCCTCAATTATGCTTTTCACTTTTCTCATGTCTTCCATTTTTCCTCCCAAAAAAGAACGGCGGCCTATGCCGCGCTTTTAACCAGTTCCGGATTTATCATGATCTCTATTTCTCCCAAAAAACTTTTCTGCACGATAAGGATCTCCCTTGCCTTTATAAGCTCCAGTAAAGCCAGAAAGGTCACGATTATCTCATCTTTGTCTTCGGTTTTTTTAAACAACGATGAAAAATATATTTTTGAACGTTTCGTCAAAAGATGACATATCTGGTGGATTTTATCACTTACCGAGAACTTGTTTTTCACGACCTGGTGAAAAACTTTCTTCGGAACTTCTTTCAGGATCTTCTTGAAAACCGTTATTAAGCTAAAAAGACTGGCTTCAAAATATTCTACGCCGTCATCCGATATTATTATCCCCTCCGGAGAGGAACCCTTGCGCAGGTATACATCTTCATGATTGGCGCGCATCCGGCCGAGATTAGAGGCCGCTTCCTTGTATTTTTTGTATTCCAACAGTCTTTTTACAAGTTCATCCCGCGGATCTTCCTGTTCTTCTTCCCCGTCATCGTTCTCTTCCGGCGGCAGAAGCGTTTTACTTTTTATGTGCATTAATGTCGCGGCCATGACGAGAAATTCTCCGGCAATATCAAGATCAAGCAGTTTCATCAGTTCCATGTATTTCAGATACTGTTCCGTGACCCGGGCTATGGGGATATCGTGAATATCGATCTTTTCCCGCTTGATAAGAAATAAGAGCAGATCAAGCGGCCCCTCAAAAACATTAAGTTTTACCTTATATTGCATGGAACAGCCCTCTCACATGATAATCTGATGGAGACACTTCTTCACTTCATTCATCGTACACTTGGCGGTCTTGGCCGCCTTGTCCGCGCCTTCTTTCACGATCCGGCGAACATCCGCATCTGAAAGTTTCGCCCTCCTCCGGCGCACCGGATCAAGAAACGCATTAATAGCCAGGGTCAGCTTTTTCTTAACCTCAACGTCCCCTACCTTACCGCGACTATACCGTTTCTTGAGATCAGCGACTTCCGCCGTATCCGGGTTAAAGAGATCATGATATATAAAAACCGGGTTCCCCTCCACCTTGCCCGGAATATCGACCCGCGTCCTCTCAGGATCCGTGTACATACTGTGCACTTTTTTACTCACCGCTTCCGGCGTATCTGACAGCGCTATAAAATTACCGTAGCTCTTGGACATTTTCCGGTTGTCCAGTCCGATCAGCCTCGACGTTTCGGTCAGCACCGGTTCGGGCTCTGCGAATATCTTTTTCTTATAAAGACCGTGAAACCTGCGTATGATCTCCCGCGCGAGTTCCAGATGCGGCAGTTGATCCATGCCTACAGGCACGAGGTTAGCGTTATAAAGGGCTATGTCCGCGGCCTGAAGGACCGGATATCCGAGAAAACCGTAAGTCGCGAGCATCCGGCCTTTTATTTCCCGTAATTGCTCTTTGTAAGTCGTGCATCGCTCGAGCCATCCGAGAGGGGTCAGAAGCGAAAAGACCATGGCCAGTTCCAGATGTTCCGGGATCATGCTTTGAATAAAAATGGTGCTCTGTGAGGGATCTATACCGCACGATATCCAGTCCTTGACGACTTCAATACTGTTTTTGGCGATATCCGAAGGATTTTCATACTCGCTCATGAGCGCATGCCAGTCGGCGACCATGAAAAAACAGTCATATTTCTTCTGGAGGCTGGTCCAGCTATTCAGTGCCCCGACAAAATGCCCCAGATGAAGCCTTCCCGTAGGACGCATTCCGCTGAGTATACGTTTCTTCACCATTTATCTCCACTTCTGACCCTTGGCTTATAACACGAATTTACACGTCACTCGAAACATCTCGTCGCCAAAATACTAAATCCGAATATCTAAATACTAAACAAATACTAATTCCTAATGTCCCAAATCCCAAACCAGAATAGTTAAACGAAAGTTATACGGAAATGGTTTGGAATTTGGGATTTGAATCATTGTTGTTTGTTTAGTATT
>JBDRNI010000161.1:0-7613 GCA_043811335.1 Candidatus Omnitrophota bacterium
CCTCCCTGTACGGAGGCATGCCACCCGGCCTTAAGACGAGGCTTTTGGCGTTCGACATTTGACGTTCGACCTTCCACGGCGACGCTCTTCTCTGTCCCTCTCCTACCTATTGGCGCGGCGGCCTACACTGAGCAAAAGACCTACACTCATCAATGCCGTGACCGTATTTGACCCTCCATAGCTTATGGCCGGGAGCGGCAAACCGACGACAGGCATCAGCCCTATTGTCATTGATATATTTACTAAAACCTGAAAGGCTATCAGCGTCACGACTCCGGCGGCTATGGTTTTTCCATATATATCGTCCGCTCGCGCCATGATCTTTATACCCCTGGCTATAACTAACGCGTATAACCCTATTAGAACGACGGCGCCGACAAACCCCCATTCTTCTCCGATGACGGAAAAAATAAAATCGGTATGGCGCTCCGGAAGAAATCTCAAATAACTTTGCGTACCGTTAAGCAACCCTTTACCGAACATGCCTCCGGAACCTATCGCGATCTTGGACTGAATTATAGTATATCCCGCGCCCAAAGGGTCCAAATTCGGGTTAACAAATACCATGAGCCTTTTCTTCTGATAACCTCTCATCAGGCTCCAAAAAAATGGCAGGCTTATTACTCCGATCACCGTGGTCAAGGCCATATATTTCACTTTTTCGCCGCAAATAAAAAGCATGGCAAAAAGTATCGGAATAAGAACAAGGGCAGTCCCGAGATCCGGCTGAAGAAAGATCAAGACGATCGCCGGTGCCACCAGAAGAACGGCTCCCGCATAATTCCTGAACGTTCCGATCCTTTCTCTCCCTTCGCCGAGAAACGCGGCAAGGGCCAGTATCGTCGTGATCTTGACAAATTCCGACGGTTGAAGAGAAAACACTCCGAGATCCAGCCACCGTTTGGCGCCATAACGCTCTCCTCCAAAAAATAAAATAAAAACAAGCACCGCAAGGTTCAATCCATACGCAAAATACGCAATGTCCATGACTTTCAGATAATCGATATTTGCCATTATAAAAAGAACAACAAGACCCGTCACGACCCACATGCACTGCCGTGTCACGAGACTATTTGAAACAAAACCGTTGCCGCCGCGGGACCATGTCGCGCTGTACACGAAAACAATCCCCAAAAAGGCGATCATCATAACGGCGCACAGCAGGATCCTGTCTATGCGTCCTTTTCCTTTTTTCGCCATATCAGTCCTTCCACAACGCCCATATCAACGAGCCGGCCCAGCCTATAACCGTCCAGCCCAGAAACAGATTAACCAGAAATATCGTTCGTCTTTCTTCCTTGCCCAAACCGTATGCGATCATGGTCGGCACAAAATATAAAACCGCTATTACCGCCACCAGACATGCTATTTTCACTTTTACCCCTCCTTTTTCGCTCGGCACCCTTTTTACGAACCATTCTCGCACAAGAAAAATCCTAAATTCGAATTTCTAAATCCTAAACAAATTCTAATTTTTCAATGTTTTAAATCCCAAATCAAAACATTTTAAGCAAGAACTATCTGAAAAAGTTTTAGGATTTGTGATTTGAATCATTATTGTTTGTTTAGTATTTCGGATTTAGTGTTTAGAATTTTAACGCTCTATCCCCTTCTTTTTTCACCACGGCATTCCTTTCCGCGTTTCGCCTATATTATCTCAAGTTCCCTGGCCTTCTTGAATACACTCCCCGCCGTGCTGGCCGCGTAATACCCTCCCTTGCCGCCGTGTTCGTCAAAAACTACCACAACCAGCTTGGCGTCCTCAAACGGAGCAAACCCCGCAAACCATCCGTGATTTCCCCCTCTTGAGACCTGGGCCGTTCCTGTTTTTCCCGCTATAGTAACAATGTCCTGCTTTGCCTTTTGCCCGGTGCCTCTGGGATCATTTACGACTTTTCTCATTCCCTCCCTGATCGCTTCCATGCTTTTCGGAGAAATATACAAAAACACCTTATCCCGACTGCCGACAGGTACATCTCCTACCCTGCTTACCAGATACGGCCTGATCAGATAGCCTCTGTTCGCATAAACACACATCATGCGGGCTACCTGCAGAGGAGAACAAAGCATATACCCCTGTCCAATCGAATAGTTGATGGTATCTCCTTTATACCATGCTTCGTTAAACCGTTTTTTCTTCCAGCCAGGCGTCGGCAGCGTTCCCGCGCGTTCGCCCGGAAGATCCACCCCTGTCCTTTTTCCGAATCCGTACTTTTCGGCAAAGGCTGCTATCTTCTCGGCTCCGAGAAGAAGGCCCGTTTTAAAAAAATAGACATTGCAGGAATTTTTTATGGCATTTACCAGTATCTGTTGTCCATGTCCCGTTTTTTTCCAGCAGCGGAAAACCGCTTTTCCGAGAGATAAGGACCCTTCACAGTCAAACGAACTCTCCTGCGATATAACACCGTTTTCCAACGCGGCGGCAGCTATCACGACTTTAAACGTAGACCCGGGCGGATAAACACCGGCAATCGCCCTGTTAAGTAACGGATACATCCTGTCTTTCAACAGAAGGGCTGCTTCTTTTCTTCTGCTTTTCGTAACAAAAATGGAGGGATCATAAGACGGCGCACTGGCCATGGCCAGTACGGCCCCGGACTGAGGATCCAGAGCCAGGATCGCGCCCCGTTTATCCGAGAGAAGAGATTCACAAAACTTTTGCAGCTCTAGATCAATCGTCAGGTAAATATTTCTGCCGGGAACCGGTTCCTTTAATCCCAGTACCGTTTTTTCGCGGCCACGATAATCAACTTCTATCTGTTTGCCGCCATGTATCCCGCGGAGATACTTGTCGTATTGCTTCTCGATCCCGTCTCTTCCGACAAGATCGTTGATCTTGTATCCATAATGTCTCAATCTCTCAAATTCGGGACGGTTTATAAACCCGAGATACCCCAAGAGATTTGATGCGGTCTTTTCGTGCATATATTCGCGTTTAGCGGACACTTCAAGCAAAAGCCCGGGATAATCAAGCGCCGCCTCTTCTACACGAACGGCATTTTCCATGCCTATATCGTCTGCGATACAAACCGGCAAATAAGATTGTCCCCGGCTATTGCGGATCCCCGCGGCTATTGTTTCTTGCGGGATCGAAAGCATTGAACTTAATGCCTTCTCCAGCGCTTCCGCGTCCTTTACCCTGCTGTATATGACGGAAACATTAAAACAGAGCGTGTCTTTTACCAGAGGATTCCCGGCCCTGTCAAAAATGCTCCCTCGAGGCGCCATCAGGGGGATGATCTTCAGCCGGTTTTCTTCCGACATCGTGCTGTATTTCTCGTATCTGACCACCTGAACATACGCAAGAGCCGTTAAAAGGACAGCCGTAAAGAAGATCAAGATTAATGTAAATATTTTTGTTCTCATTCTTTCACGCGCAGCATGACCTTGAGAAAAGCAAACACGAGAGGGGACACAAATACCGTAAGGGCCAGTTGTCTGATATTTTCGGAAATAACGGAAAACATCCCTGCATCATTTCCGCTCAGCACACTGAGATAAAACGTTTGCGCCGCAACAACGGCAAACAACGCTATCATCACGGTGAACATCTGCATGATCGGGTTTTGACGATAGAACACACCGGGCAACTTTGACGAAGCGGCTCCTATCAGAGGAAAAATAAGAATACCCAGCGGAAACGCGGTGGCGGAAAAACACCATCTAAAAAAACCGGCGGTAAGGCCAAATCCGGCGCCCTGGACCTCGCCGTAAAAAACACCGACAAAAACGACCATGATCAGCATCACGTCCGGAACCCAACCGGCATGTTTCATCAAAACCGCCTGAACCGGAACGCAAACAAGAAGCAGGACATATAACCATATTTTTTTTCTCATATCACCAGAGGGCTGTTATACCAAACAGAGGACTTCTTCCTGCTTAAACGGATCTGCGGAAGGCTTGATCATGGCATAACTGTACAGGCCTGTCTTGCTTTTCGCCACAGAAATGATCCTTCCTATCACTATGCCTTTCGGGAATGTCCGGCTGAACCCTGAAGTAACGACAAGTTCCCCTTTTTTTATTTCGGCATCAACCGGGAGATAAATGATCTTCACGATCCCGCTGCCCAGTCCGGTTACAATGCCGTTGATCCGCGTGTTTTCCAGCACACCTCCCGCCCTGAAACTGGGGTGCGTTATCAACATTACGGAACTGGCCGCTTGCCCCGGATCCGTCACCTTTCCTAATAACCCCTTAGCCGAACATACCGCCGAGTTTTTCTTTATTCCATCCTCGAGTCCTTTATCAATGACGAATGATTTTTCCCATCCATTGGGGCTTCTCGCAATAATCTCGGCCGGGATCGCGCTAAAAGCCGCTTTCTTGCTGAATCCCAAAAGATTCCTGAGACGTTCATTTTCCTGGATCAACCCCTTGGATCGCTCGATCTCAAGAGCAAATAGATCCGTTTTTGCGCGCAATATCTTGTTCTGGCTAACAAGAACCTTTCTACTGCGCAAATAATCCGCACCGCCTGAACAGAATTTTATAGAGGAGGAAAACACACCGAGGGAAAAGTTTTTCAGATTGACGGAAAAAGAAGGGACAAAAAAGACCAGGAACACCAACACGAGGATACCCGTGGCGAATATCCAACTTTTCTTGCGGGTTAAAAATACAAACACATTGAACTTTTCAAGCGCTTACCGCTGGAGCTTTGGCATGACCGTAAGTTTCTTAAGATACTTCAATTCGCTCAATACTTTTCCGGTGCCAAGAGCTACTGCCGTTAAAGGATCGTCCGCGATGTGAACGGGCAGACCGGTTTCCTCAGAAATCAATCTGTCCAGGCCCCTTAAAAGAGCCCCTCCGCCGCAAAGAACCAGCCCTTTTTCAATAAGATCTGCTGATAATTCCGGAGGGGTTCTTTCCAGCGTGATCCGCACAGCTTCCACTATCTGCGCAATCGGCTCGGAAAGAGCTTCCCTAACTTCCTCACTGTTTATACTGATCATCTTGGGAAGTCCCGCGACAAGATCGCGGCCTCTGACATCCATTGTCATCTCTTCGTCCAGAGGATAACCGGACCCTATCCGTATTTTTATCTCTTCGGCGGTTCTTTCACCGACCATAAGATTGTAGGTTCGTTTTAGATAGTTAATGATTGCGTCATCCATTTCATCTCCGCCGATGCGAATGGACTTGGAGAACACAACGCCCGCCAACGATATGACGGCCATTTCCGTGGTTCCGCCTCCTATATCTATCACCATGTTCCCCGACGGTTCCTGTATCGGAAGCCCCACCCCGATCGAAGCGGCCACGGGTTCTTCCAGCATGTAAACCTCTCGGGCGCCCGCATGAAGGGCGGAATCTTTCACCGCCCGTTTCTCCACTTCCGTGATACCCGAAGGAATGGCGATCACTACGCGCGGACGGACCAGCCGGCGGGAGTTATGGACTTTTTTTATAAAATAGCGCAACATGCTTTCGGTGATCTCAAAATCGGCTATAACCCCATCACGCATCGGCCGAATAGCGATAATATTTCCGGGGGTTCTACCGAGCATGCGTTTGGCCTCTTCTCCGACAGCCAGAACATTGGAAGTCCCGGCTTCTATCGCGACAACCGAGGGTTCGCAAAGAACGATCCCTTCATTCTTAAGATACACGAGCGTGGATGCAGTCCCGAGGTCTATCCCCATATCGCTGGAAAACAGGCCAAGAAATCGGTCGAGAAATTTGTTCAGGTATGTGCGCAGCATTCTATGGGGTCCTTTTTTTTTGGAAGTTGCGGCGGTTCAAAGAGACACACGTATATATTCATGTTTATACAGAGATGTTAACAAAAAACAAATGTTCTGTCAAATATTTTCTGCGTTTTTCAACAGGCGCTGGAACTCTCTTTGGTGACTGATGTTACGTTTTTGAGTATCTACTAAATATGTTTTTCGCGTTCGTGGCGCTATTAACGGGTTTTCTCAAGATCGCGAAAAAATTTTGGATATGACGTGCCAACACAATCGACATTGTCTACTACACATTCTCCGTTGGAAACCAGAGCGGCAATTGCCATGCTCATCGCGATACGATGATCCCCGAAACTGTCCAGCCTGGCTGCGTTCAACGCACCCGGTTCCCCCTGAATAATTAGAGAGTCCCCTTTTGATAACGCTCGGCGCCCGAGCTTGCGAAGGTTTTCTACGATGCTGTCTATTCTGTTCGTCTCCTTGATCTTCAGTTCACTTATACCATTGATCACTGTCTTGCCGGAAGACACGGCCGCCGCAACCGCGAGAACAGGAATTTCATCTATCAAACAAGGTATCTCATCTTTTTCTATTACTGTGCCCTTTAACGCCGAAAAATTTACCCCGATATCCCCCATGGGTTCAAGTCCATCGTGCCAGTCAAGTATTTCTATTTTTCCGCCCATCCGTTTCAAAACATCAAGAATTCCGGTACGCGTGGGATTTAGTCCGGTATCGCGGATCACAAGATGCGACCCCTTGACCAGAAGCGCAGCTACAATAAAAAAAGCGGCGCTTGATATGTCTCCGGGAATCGTTATGTCCCGTGGAACAAGCTCTTCCATGCCGGTAACCGTGGTCTTAAGCCCTTCACGCTTGAGGTTGGCCGAAAAATATTCCAGTATCCGTTCGGTGTGATCTCGAGACTGCAGAGGTTCGGTTACGGATGTTTTTCCTTCCGCGTATAATCCAGCTGCCAGAACACATGACTTTACCTGCGCGCTGGGCACCGGAGTCTCGTAATCGATCGGTTTTAGCCTTTTGCGTCCGGGACCTATCTTTATCGGTGCGTGAGGACCTTCCTTGGACGATTCGATCTTTACCCCCATCAAGGAAAGCGGTTTTATGATACGGTCCATCGGACGCCGTGACAACGACTCGTCGCCGGTAAGAACACTGGCAAAATCCTGTCCCGCAAGTACTCCGGCTATGATCCGCATTGTCGTGCCGGAGTTGCCAAGATAAAGCTCTCCCGGCGGCTGAACCAGACCTTTAAGGCCCTTCCCTCGAATGATCACCGTATCTTTTTTGGTGCTGATCTCCGTCCCCATGGCGCGGAAGGCTTCCAGCGTATGTTTGCAGTCTTGGCCGAACAGAAAATTATGGATCGCGCATTCGCCGGAGGATACTGAAGCGAATATCGCGGCCCTGTGTGAAATGCTTTTGTCCGGCGGAGGTATTAACTCACCTTTCAATCCATTATCGGCTTTTTTTATTTTCCAATTCATCACCACTCACTTTCTTTATAAATTCCTCTATATCCGATGGGATCGGCGCGCTGAACTCCATGTATTTACCGGTATCCGGATGTGTAAATCCCAGAGTTTCAGCGTGAAGCGCCTGCCTGCTTATCCCGCCGGAGCCGCCGTATCTGGTATCCCCCACAACAGGGTGTCCTAGATACTTCATGTGCACGCGTATTTGGTGAGTTCTCCCCGTTTCCGGCTCCACCCGCAGTAACGTGCAAGCGCCAAATCTGCGAAGCACATGGTAAACCGTGCGCGACTCCTTGCCGCCTGCATATCTAACGCTCATCTTCCTGCGGTCCGCGGAATGCCTTGCTACCGGCACATCAATAACGCCGTTATCCATCTCAACCCGACCGGTTACCACCACTATGTAACATTTTTTTGTTGC
>JBDRNI010000162.1:0-13698 GCA_043811335.1 Candidatus Omnitrophota bacterium
CAAATCGTCAGCGGACGATGTTTTTATGGGACAATCAATTTTCTCAAGCGCCTGTTTATCCTTATCGCACACGCCTTTGATAACGAGAGAAACACCCGCTTTTTCGCTGATTAAACGTCCGTTGCGGGCAATGGCGTCATAGACGCCCCCTCCCACGGTTCCCAGACCTATCAGTCCGACATTTACCGATTTCATTTTTTCTCCTCAACGGCACCTTCGCGCCGTTCTCTTTTTATATATGGTCGGGACGGCCGGATTCGAACCGGCGACCCCTAGTCCCCCAGACTAGTGCGCTGAGCCAGGCTACGCTACGTCCCGAAATCTTCGTCTTTCGGATCACGGGTCATCAATTCCTTGACGGCAGAACCCGGATCCTTCTTTTCATAAAGAACTTCGTATACTTTTTCCGCTATCGGCATTTCAACGCCGTATTTCTTTGAAAGTTCATGGGCCGATTTGGCGGTGCCAAAACCTTCTACGACCATTTCCGTATCCCCGAGTATTTCCTCAACACTGCGCCCGCTCGCGATCTCGGCGCCGAACCAGCGGTTTCTGCTGTGCGAGCTGATACATGTGGTCGCCAGATCTCCTACTCCGCTCAGCCCGCTGAATGTTGATCTTTCTGCGCCCATTTTTACCCCGAGCCGTGTTATTTCGGCAAGTCCCCGCGTCAGTATCGCGGCCTTGGCATTGGTTCCGAACCCCATACCGTCAGAGATCCCAGCGGCGATAGCGATAACATTCTTAAGGGCTCCCCCCATTTCCACGCCGATAACGTCCCCGGATGTATACACGCGAAAACGTTCCGTTGTTAAAAGTCCGCCCACTTTCCTGCCGTCTTCACTTTCAGAAGCGACAACGATCGTCGTGGGGATATGCCTGGCCACTTCAAATGCTATGCTGGGGCCGGACAGAACGCTGACCGTTTTATCCGGGAAATTCGCCTTCAATATTTCCGATGGACGTTTTAGCGTACCGTTCTCTATCCCCTTGGTAGCGCTGATAACATGCCTAAACTTCGCTTTACTGAACTTGCCCGCTACCGAACGCAAATATCCACACGGAACGGCAAAGAAAGCGTATTCAGCTTTCCCCGCAAAATCAACGTCTGAAGTTACTTTTATTCCCTCGGGGAGCGAAACTCCCTCTAAAAATTTGACATTTTCCCGTTTTTTATCAAGAAAAGCGGCATATGCCGGCGAAACGCTCCAGAGAACGGTTTCGTCCCCTTTTGAAGCTAATAAAACCGCCAGCGCAGTTCCCCATCCGCCATCTCCGATAATACTTATTCTCCCCATAATAATCACAAAGTGTAGCATATATAAAATTGATAGTCAATATTCATACCTATACATAAAGAAGCCGGTTTCTTGCGAAACCGGCTTCTTTACTGCGGGGAGCACGGGATGGTACGCGTTGCGGGACGACTAAATCTGCCGCTTTTTGGATGCCGCTTCACACTGCGACATCTGCAATTTTATCATGTTCAGCTTATACAGGGCCAGTATAAGAGCGCCTGCATAAGCAATCGTGTGCATGTTAATATTCATATGGACTTCCTTCGCCTTTTTTCGCACTGCTTATTTCGATCTTAACCTCGTTTATATACACGATCCGGTACGCGGTCTGCCGGTTGACTATAAAAAATTCACCTAACACCTTGCATATGACCTTGTTCCATCCGTGACGTGTATCCAGATGCCTGAGGATATGACAATCCGTATGCAAACCCTTCTCTTTCTTCCTGCGTATCCAGCGTTTAAGGCTTTCCACTTCGGTGGAGGTATACGACTCTTTCACAAAATACTTGCACATCCACTTTTTGGAGACATCAGCCTCCCTGCGGTAATTGACCTCCTCTATGGATACCTCATGCTTGCGGGGATTATTCCCTATCATGTCGCGATATACGAGCTTCTTCATGATTACACCTTTTTTCAGAACCTATGAACAAATACATGATAATTTTATTACTTTTTTAAACACTAACTATTTAGAGTATACCCAAGAATTCGGGCAAATCAAGGCAAGAAAACTATCTTTTTTTGACTTTAACGATACGGGTTTCCGTCCCCTGGATGAGACGCCGTATGTTGGAGCGGTGAGCATATACTCCGCCAAGGCAGAGAACAGCGCAAAAAACAACGAAATCCATGCTTTTTCCGGTTAGAACGGCAAAAACGGGTAGTGCGATCGCGGCAACGATGGACGCCAGCGAAACGTATTTCCAAATAGCAAAAACCATGCCCCATATCACGAGGCATCCCAGCAAGATCACCGGAGAAAGGGCTGCTATCACCCCGGCCGAGGTGGATACACCCTTGCCGCCCTTGAATCTCAGAAATACCGGCCAGACGTGTCCCGCTATGGCCGCCGCTCCCAGCAAGAGAAGGATGTGGCCGTCAAGCGTTCCGCCGGAGGCGGGAAAGACCCGCTGAACAAACGCGGGAACAAGCAGAATGGCCCCTGTTCCTTTAAGGATATCTATGACGAATACGGCAAGGCCGGGTAATTTTCCCAACGTCCGCAACGCGTTCGTAGCGCCGACATTGCCGCTGCCGTGATCCCGAATATCTACGTTTTTCAGATATTTACCGAAAATATAAGCCGTCGGAATGGCGCCCGTCAAATATGCAATTAAAATTGAAAATATGATGTATAGCATGTTTCTCTCTCTCAGTTTTCGGGCGGGGAAACCCCGCCCCTACGTTTTCTATTTCTGTCTGTCTGTTCTGGACACCATGCTCTCTGCTCTCTGCTCTCTGCTCTCTGCCTGATTCCTGATCACTACTCACTGATCACTGTTCACTACTTCCCCGCCCCTACACCTTCTTTTTTTTGGACCTTCTCATGTTGATCTTTATGGGGATTCCCAAAAGCGGAAGATTGGACCTTAATTGGTTCTCAATAAAATTCAAGTGCGCCGGACGAACACTTGTTGGATCGCTGACGAAAAATTTAAATTCCACCGGTCTTTGCCCGCTCTGGGTAATATACAGAAAATTGGGCCTTTTTTTGCTCCTTGGAATAGGAACACGCGAAGGATCTTTCTTTTCAAAGATCCGATTCAAGAACGGCGTGGAAACATCCAGATCAAGATTCGCGTTCAGGACCCGTATCACAGAAAGCGTTTCCATTACACCTTTTCCGGTTTTTGCGGAAATAAATGAAATTGGGAATTTGCCCAGCCAGGATGAAGCATACAGAAGATGCTTTTTATAGTCTTCGGCGGAAACACCGCCGACCTCCTGGGCAAGATCCCATTTGTTGACAACAACAAGACACGCCTTGCCGGATTCTTCTATAAGGCTCAGTATCCCGATGTCGTCTTTGGTCACACCTTCGGCGGCATCAAGCAAAAGAACCGCCACATCCGCCCTTCTGATGGAATCAGCCGAACGCATCACGCTGTAAGCATCCACCGGGTTCTTGACCTTGCGCTTATGACGGATCCCCGCGGTGTCGATCAATATATAGTCATTGCCTTCACAGTTAAAAATAGTATCCACGGAATCCCGTGTAGTTCCGGGCGTATCGCTCACTATCACGCGTTCCCGCGCCATTAAACTATTTATAAAAGAAGATTTTCCGACATTCGGCCTTCCGACTACCGCTATCTTGAGGCCTGATGAAGGCCCTTCGGCGGATGTGAGCGCGATATCACCGACTAACTTCTTCAAACGCGCTCTCACACCTCTTATCCCTTTTCTATGAACACAGGAGATCATCTCCGGCCTGCCGAAGCCCAGCTGATAGAACTCAAGCGCGTCATTTTCACGTTTCTGATTATCAACTTTGTTGGCGATAAGAATAACGGGTTTGCTGAACTTTCTCAACAGCAAAGCCACTTCCTTATCATACGGAGAAACTCCTTCAACGGCATCGGTTACCAGAAGTAACACAGAGGCCTCTTCCATCGCTTGGTATATTTGTTTCTTGATACTTTGAGAAAGCTCATCTTTATCCCCGGAAAGATACCCCCCCGTATCTACGAGTTTGATCTTTCCGCCGTTCAAGGCGAGGGTGGCTTCATTTCTGTCGCGCGTGGTCCCGGCCTGACTGACAACCACGGCCCGTCTTTCCTCCAGCAAACAGTTGAAGAGAGATGACTTTCCGACATTCGGCCTGCCGACAATACACACCGCGGGAATGCATTTATTGTTTTCCATTGATATTAGCGGATCCTATTCTGATATAGTCCAGACCGGAAATGACGGTAAGCACCACCGCGGCATTCCATATCCAGTTTGAATGAATAAAACGTAAAAGCACTGCGATGATCGTGAACATTTGGAAAAAAGTCGTTATCTTTCCGATGATAGTGGGTTTAATATCTATTTTACCGGCAAGAAGATATATGATCATTACCCCGAGAAGAATGATCACATCTCTTGAGATAATGATCACCGGAACATAAATGGGCATTCTCAGATACGCCGGAAGAGTTCCTACAATGCTGAAACATATGAACGCGCTTCCGATAAGCATTTTATCCGCGACCGGATCCATTATCGCGCCGAATCTTGTCTTTTCCTTGCGAGAGCGGGCTATATATCCGTCCAGCCCGTCCGTTACGGCGGCCACTATAAATATAACAAGCGCGATAGTCAATCGCTCATACAAGATTGCCGCGATAAAAACCGGCACGAGTATTATCCGAGATATAGTCAACCTGTTAGCCCAATTCATTTTTTTACTCTGCTCCCCATTCGAGACATCTCGCCGACAAAAATACTAAATCCGAATCTCTAAATACTAAACAAATGCTAATTCCTAATGTCCCAAATTCCAAACCAGAACATTTCACTCAAGAGCTGTATAAAGAAGTTTTGGAATTTGGGATTTGAATCATTGACATTTGTTTAGTATTTCGGATTTATTATTTAGAATTTTACCGCTCTCGGCTTCGTCCATCATCCCTCTTAATCCCCGTCCCGCAACAGCCTGATCCGTTTTACCGGCCAGTGTATCAAAACGGCCCTGCCTACAAGATTTTTTTCCGGAACAAACCCCCAGTATCGCGAATCCTGAGAGTTCGTGCTGTTATCTCCCAGCACGTAAAAATTCCCTTCGGGAACCGTCACCTTTTCCCCGCCGTGCTCTCCCATGTTATGGTAAAAAAATCGCCCGAATGGAGCATTGTTTATTTCCTTTTCATTCACAAAAAGCTTGCCGTCTTTTATCAGCACCGTGTCTCCCCCTGCGGCAATAAAACGTTTGATGAGATACTTTTTCTTCTCAACGGAAGAATAAAACACGACAATATCCCCGGATTTCGGATGGGTAAAGCCCGGCACCCGCATGGGCGTGAAAGGTATTTTAGCGCCATAGGCTAATTTGCTCACAAATATCCTGTCGCCCGGCTTCAGTGTGGGATACATTGAACCCGACGGTATTTTAAACGGCTGTATGATAAATGTTCTTATAAAAAGCGCGAAAATAGCCGCCACGAGTATCGGTTTTATCCACTCATTCCACAAATAATTCCAGCGTTGTTTTTCAATTTTCATGAGATCCTCATGGCTTTTAAAAATGTTTCTTTCGGGACATCTACTTTTCCTATTCTGCGCATTTTTTTCTTACCCTCTTTCTGCTTATCCCACAGTTTTCTTTTCCTTGTAATGTCCCCGCCGTAACATTTGCCGGTGACATGTTTTTTAAGGGCCGATATGTCTTCACGAGCCAGCACATCCCCGCCGATGGCGGCCTGCACCGCTATTTTGAACATGTGCCGCGGAATGGTTTCCCGCAGTTTTTTCACCAGTTCCCGGCCTCTTCGGGCGGCCTTTCCTCTGTGAACGATACACGATAGGGCATCACACGGCACGGCGTTAATGAGAATATCCAGTTTGACTATATCCGCTTTTCTATAACCGATAAGCTCGTAATCCATGGAACCGTATCCGCGCGTTAAGGACTTTACCTTATCGTAAAAATCAATTATTATCTCGGAAAGCGGCAAGTTGTAGACGAGCTGCGCCTTGGATGGATCCAAATACTTGGTGCTGACAAATTCACCCCGCCTGTCTTCACACAGTTTCATGAGCGCGCCAATGGTCTCCGCCGGAGCGATAATACCGCATTTAACGAACGGTTCTTCTACATATTCTATTTTTTCTTTGTCCGGATATTTTGTAGGATTATCGATCTCTATGAGCTTGCCATGAGCCAGTTTTACTTTATAATTAACGCTCGGAGAAGAAGCGATCAGGTCCAGATTAAATTCCCTTTCCAGGCGTTCCTGAACTATCTCCATGTGCAGAAGCCCCAGAAAACCGCAGCGAAAACCGAACCCGAGAGCGGCCGACGTTTCGGGATCGTAAACAAAAGAAGAGTCCGACAGCCGCAGTTTTTCCATGGCGATCTTAAGGTTTTTGTAATCCTCATTACTGACGGGGTATATCCCGCTGTAAACCATGGGCTTCACTTTCTCGTATCCCACGAGAGGTTTGTTCGCGGGATTGTCCAGACCTGTTATGGTATCGCCCACAATAACTTCCTTCGCTTCTTTTATATTGCAAATGATATATCCCACCTCACCGCACCCGAGTTTTTCGATCATTTGCTCATCGGGCATGAATATGCCGGTTTCCTTTACTTCGTATTCCGTGCCCTTGTGCATCATCACCACGCGCATGCCTGCTTTCAAGTAGCCATTCATGACGCGGACATAAATAATAACACCCCTGTAGGTGTCATAAGAGGAGTCAAATATCAGCGCCTGAAGCGGCGCGGCCTCGTCCCCGGAAGGAGCCGGGATCCTCTTCACGATCTCCTCAAGGACCATATCTGTTCCCACGTCTTCTTTCGCGCTTATTAGCAATATTTCCTCATCTTCGGTACCAAGGATATCTTTCATCTGCCGTTTTATCTCATCTATTCTCGCGCTCTTGAGATCAATCTTATTTATGATCGGAACTATCATGAGATCATGCTCCATGGCCAGATAGAGATTGGCAATTGTCTGGGCTTCAACCCCCTGAACCGCGTCCACGAGAAGAAGGGCGCCCTCACACGCAGCGATCGTCTTGGATACCTCATACGAAAAATCAACGTGTCCGGGCGTATCTATCAGGTTCAGGATATAATTTTTGCCGGACGCGGCCTTATAATTTATCCTGACCGCGCTGGATTTGATGGTTATACCGCGTTCCCTTTCCAGATCCATGTTGTCAAGAAACTGATCCCTGAACTCTCTGGTATTGATCGTGTTGGTAGCCTGCATCAGTCTGTCGGCCAATGTAGATTTGCCGTGATCAATGTGAGCTATGATGCAAAAGTTTCTGATTCGTTCTAGCGTGCTCATGATAAGTCCAACTTAGTGATCTGTGATCAGTGAGTAGTGATCTGTACCACTATCCACGCATCCTTTTGTCATCCCCGCGCAAGCGGGGATCCAGAATAGATTCCCGTTTTCACGGGAATGACAGACCTTCTAACGGGAATGACAGACCTTCTACCTTCTACCTTCTACCTTCTACCTTCTACCTTCTACCTTTCAACTCTTAACTTTCCTACTGATCACTATTCACTCTGCCCCGCCCTACGCTTACAACAACGACGATGCGTATTTTTTGCCGAATTTCAGGTATTTCAGGGATTTCCGGCTTGAAGACGTTTCGCTATATATCCTTAGCTTGGGTTCGGTGCCCGAAAACCGCAGCAGGAGCCAGCTGCCGTCGTCACATATAAATTTAGTGCCGTCAGAGTCGTTGATCAAACTGACGGGTCGATCCAGAACCTTCTTGAGATGGTTTTTCTTTATCCCAAGCAGAAGTTTTTTCCTTTTATCCGCGGGAAAGATCAGGTCTTCCCGCTCATAAACATGGGTTCCGTATTCTGCGTTAACGTCGCGCACTATCCGCGATAAACTTTTCTTTTCCGACAACATGAGTTCCATGATCAAAAGCGCGGATAAAAATCCGTCTCTTTCCGGAATATATCCTTTAAACCCGACGCCGCCCGTCTCTTCCCCGCCGATAAGAATATCCTTCTTCGTCATCATGTCACAGATATACTTGAATCCGACGGGCGTTTCATGCATCTTGAGTCCGTATTTTTCACAGATCCTGTTTATCAAAACGGTGCCGCAAACGGTTTGAATAACACCTCCGGTCATTTTTCTGTGCTTCAGAAGATGCACCAGAAGCAATGCCATCAATTTATGACCCGACAGCACCACGCCCTTTTCGTCAACCACGGCAAGACGGTCGGAATCGCCGTCCGTCGCTACGCCAAGATCATACTTTCCTTCTTTTACGCGACACATGAGTTCCTTGAGGTGTTTTTCATTGGGTTCGGGCGGACGGCCGTTAAAAGTGGGGTTCACTTCATCATACATGAAATCCAGTTTTACCCCAGTATTTTTGAGTATCTTCTCAAAATATCTGTCGCCTGTTCCGTTCATTGAATCAACCAGCACTCTTAATTTTGCGTTTTTAAATTTTTTCATGTCCGCATATTTTTTTATATACTTGAGCTGCAGCTGCACGATATCACTGATAATGATCTTCTTTTTTTTCACGGCCTCATCAAAAGGCATCGTTCGGACGCGCGTTCTGTAAAGCTGTTTTTCTATGGGGTCTATTATGTCGCTTCCGGCGGAGCCGGCGAAAAAACCTTTATACTTGATGCCGTTATAATTGAACGGATTATGACTGGCGGTTATCATGATGCCGCCGGTAAGTTTTTTATCCTTTATATAGACACAAACAGCGGGAGTGGGACTCGGCCGGTCTGAAAGCACCACTTTCAGGCCGTTAGCGGCCAGAACGCGGGCCATTGTTTCGGCGTATTCGGCGGAGAGAAAACGCGTATCATACCCCACGACCAATTTCTTTTTCCTGTATATCGGCTCTTTGCGGGATCTGACAAAATCCGCGACCGCCTGGGCGACTATCTCCCCATTCTGAAAAGTAAACTCAGCACTGATCACCGCTCGCCATCCATCCGTTCCAAATTTGATCCTTGCCATCGTTCCCTCCTCTATGCTTTATCTGTAAAAGTCAAAATAAAATTATATTCTGGGGACATGCCTGGTGCGCCCTTACGAAAGCGAGCTCACTACAGGCATGTCCCCCAATATTAAATAACCAATAACCAAGATACAAGATACAAATAATATCCAATCATCAATAACCAAACGATATTTTCTCCTGTTTGATTATTGTATCTTGGTCATTGTTTATTGTTTGGTTATTGTATCTTGTTTCTTGTATCTTTCCGCAGGGGTGTCCCCAAATGCCTGCCCCCGTGAAAACGGGGGACATGGCCCCGGTTATGCGTCTCTCCCTCGGAGTCCTCTGATCGCCTCGGCATAATCTTCCTGTCCGAAAACCGCAGTTCCTGCCACAAGCACGTCTGCGCCGGCGGCCACTGCCTTTCGAGCCGTATCTTTATTTATTCCGCCGTCAACCTGCACATGGCCCTTGAAGCTCTTTCTCACGCTTCTTATTTTATCCAGCATATCCTCCATGAAAAACTGTCCGCCGAAACCCGGTTCTACCGTCATGATCAATACCATATCCACTTTATCCAGGATCGCCTGCAGCGCGGAAATATCCGTGCCGGGCTTCACCGAAACCCCTGCTTTTTTACCTTTCGCGCGTATTTTTTCTATAACGGCCTCGGGAGAACGGCAGGCCTCAACATGAAACGTGATAATATCGCTGCCGGCGTCAGCAAACTGGTCAACATATTTTCCCGGATCGTTTATCATCAAATGCACATCCAGCGGCAAAGAGCTGATCGGCTTGATTGACTTCACGACAAGCGGGCCTATCGTTATGTTAGGCACGAAAACGCCGTCCATCACGTCAACATGCACCCAGTCGGCTCCGCCGAATTCAATGGCCTTTATCTCATCCCCTAATCGGCTAAAATCCGCCGACAGGATACTCGGCGCGACAAGCACTTTGTTTTTCATGTTTGCCTTTCTTTCTTCCATGTAGAGGCGAATAATCATTCGCCCCACATGCTGCGTTTCGGGCGGGCACAAGGCCCGCCCCTACGTGTTTTGTTCCCAAAAACGCGAAAAATAAAAATCGTAGGGGCGAATAATTATTCGCCCCTACGTGCCATCTTGCGCCAGCACGTAGACTCGGTTTATATCGCTCATGGTTACCACGCCTACGATGCGGCCGTTCTTTGCCACGGGCATGGCGCCTGTCGTGTGTTTCTGCATGAGGCGCTGCACTACATGCAGTTTCGTGGTCTCTTTGACAGGCAGTATATCTTTTCGCATGATCTCGCTCGCGGCGGTATCTCCGCCTTTCTCATGCAGGCCGCGCATGATGCTCCTTCTCGTGACAAACCCTTGAAACTTCCCGTCTTCTATCACGGGATAGTCTTCCTGATGAGTATGAAACATGAGTTCCAGCATTTTTGAAAGAGACGTGGAACACCTCACGGACACAAAATTGCCGGCCAGCACATCCTTCACGGAATAATTTTTGATCGTTCCCTCTATCCTAACCTGAAGACCCTCGCTTGAAGCGGCCATGTAAATGAACACGGCGATAACCAGAAGAAAAATATGGCCGTGCACTATACCGAAATAGGCGAATAAAAGAGCGAATATGTGGCCGAGCCGAACGGCGATAGCCGTGCCCTTTTCATAGCCGATCCGGGAAGACAACGCGGCGCGCAAAACCCTGCCGCCGTCCATGGGAAACGCCGGTATCATGTTAAAAACGGCCAGAACAAGATTGATCCAGTAGACATGCGCTAAAAGATTAAAGGGCCCCGAAAATTTAGCCTGGCCCAGCATGACAAGAAGCGGATACATCAATGTTTCCTGACCGAGAAACGCGCGAAGGGGATAATAGAACGCAATAACAATGAAAATATTCGATAACGGCCCCGCAAGAGAAATGATAAATTCCTGATGCGGTTTTGTCGGCATGCTGGACATCGACGCTACTCCGCCTATGGGCAGAAGCGTTATCCGTTTTACCTTTATGCCGAAATACGCCGCGGCCATGCTGTGGCAAAGTTCGTGAACCGTCACAAAAAAGAATACGCCGATAATGAGCGCAAGCCCCCTGAGACCGAACAGGAGAAAGAAAAAACCCAGAAGCAGAAAAAACGTGACATGGATATTTATATCTATACCCATGATCTTTGTCAGCCGGAACGTCCCCCTCATAACCTGCCTATCACGCTTTTGATGCTGCGTTTTTCTTTTTCAATTATTTTTCCCACAACGGCCAGATTGACTCCGGAAGCGTTAAAAACGCGTTTACTTTCTTTCAGGATATCGTCAGGCGTCACGCTGTCTATCTGTTTCAAAATATGTTTTACATCGGGTATCTTCCGGTGCACCATGAGTCTGTCCCCGAGCCATATCATTCTCGTGGATGTGCCTTCCATCGCAAGAACAAACTGCCCTTTGGCATATTCTTTCGCGCGAGAAAGTTCGTCCCGGGTAACCCCGAGGTCTTTCAGTTTTATGAGCTCGTCCACTATAGCCACTATAGACTGCAGCGCTTTTTTGTTATCCACACCGGCGTGTATCTGAATCTCCCCGATGTCGCTATGCCGTTTATACATTGAAGAAATGTCATAGCAAAGACCGTGTTTCTCGCGCAGCTCTTCAAACAAGCGTGACGACATGTTCCCGCCGAAGATCACGTTCATCAGCGTTAACGCGAACCGTTCGCGGACATCATGCCCGCCGGCGCGAAACCCCATCGCGATATGCGCCTGTTTTGTTTGCCCTCGCGAAACCTTCGCGCAAGGCGACCTCTGGGAAACACTCGGTTTTTTGAATGCCCGGCGCCTCTTCTTTTTTCTGCCGGCGAAACTCTGCTCCGCGTATTTGAAGATCTCCCGGGGATCAACATTCCCCGCTGCCACGACAGCGATATTCCCCGGATGATAGTTATCATCTCTGAATTTTATCAGCTTACCCGTGCTGAATCCCTTCACCGTGGCAATGTCCCCCGTTAACGGCCGACCCAAAGCGTTTCCAGGCCACATTATTTTGCCTAAAAGCTCCAAGGCCTGATCAGCCGGCTGATCTCGATACATTTTTATTTCTTCGCATACAACGAATTTCTCGCGAGCGAGATCTTCCGCGTCAAACCGGGCGTTCAGCACCATGTCCGCCAGAATATCCACACCGAGTTTCATGTATCGCGCCGGAACTTTCGCCATGTAACATGTCACTTCATCGGATGTAAACGCATTGAACCCACCGCCGACCCCTTCTATGGACTGCTTGAGTTCTTTGGCGGACCGGCTGTGCGTTCCCTTGAACAGCATGTGTTCTACAATGTGGCTTATTCCGCTTTCAGACGGAGTTTCATAACGTCCACCGACACCGATCCATACCCCAAGAGAAACCGACGCCATCTGCTGCATCGGCGACACGACAACGGTAAGACCGTTCTTGCTATGCATTTTCTTATAGATGTGTTTCATGATTTAGCTTTCTCTCAAACAAAGTCAAAATAAAATTATATTCTGGGGACACGCCTGTCGCACCTTTACGAAAGCGAACCCACTACAGGCGTGTCCCCAGAACCTCAGTAAAGTCAAAAAACATCAAAAACGGGTAATTTCCGTGCTCAGGGGTGTCCCCAAATGACATGTCCCCCAGATTCCCTGTTTACTTTCCACGCTCGCTATCAAGATATCCTTGCAATATGATCTGCGCGGCGAGTTTGTCTATTACTTTTTTTCTTTTTTTTCGCGACACGTCGCCCGCGAGTAGAACACTTTCCGCTTCTTTCGTGCTCAGACGTTCGTCCCATAATTTGACGGTGATCGGCAACGCCTTTTTAAGTTTTTCGGAAAACTTTATGCTGTCTTCCGCGCGCGGCCCATGCGTTCCGTTCATGTTGATTGCGAGACCCACGACCACCACCCCGACATTATACTCATCAGCCAGTCGTTCCACGTTTTTTATGGCTGCCTCATCGCTTGTTCTCTTAATAACTTCTCTCGCCTGCGCGAGCAGACACGTTTCATCGCTGACCGCTACGCCGATATTCTTAGTTCCGATATCCAGCCCCATTATTCTCATACTGCGAAACCTCTTCCCTCTAGAAGTGAACATGAATCTATCAAAGCTGAAATCCTAAATCCGATTTTCTAAATCCTAAACAAATTCTAATTTTCCAATGGTTCAAATCCCAAACCAGAATATTATAAGCAAGGGCAATATGAAAATGATTTGGAATTTGGGATTTGAACCATTGTTATTTGTTTAGCATTTCGGATTTAGTATTTATATTTTTAGCCTCTCGTCCTGGTTCTCAAACGCGTGCGGCATGCACCGCGCCTGCGACAGATCTCGCGAAACGCTCTATATCCCTGACCATCTTTTTTTTGTCGGACAGGTTTTTTTCTATTATTCCGACAACGGCGCTTCCGACGATCACGCCATCGGACAGGCGTGCCATGTCACGCGCCTGCCGGGCTCTGGAGATACCGAACCCGACACAAACCGGTTTAGAGGTCAGACGTTTTATCTTTTTTACGTTATTTTTAGTCTCGCCCGAAAACGTTTTTCTCGCGCCCGTCACTCCGGTCAGGGAAACATAATAAACAAACCCACTGGAAGCGGCCGCGATCTTTTTAAACCTTTGCGCCGGAGTCGTCGGGGCGGCAAGCAGGATCATGCAGAAATCATCTTTTCGCGCGGCGCGGCCCAGTTCACCGGCTTCTTCCATGGGCAGATCCGGCACTATAATG
>JBDRNI010000163.1:0-18462 GCA_043811335.1 Candidatus Omnitrophota bacterium
GGCGTCTGTTGGGGGAGAAGTGGCCATTAAAGTCAGGAAGAAAGCGAGAAGGGGGAACCGCGTGTTCCTGTTGCGCAAGAAGATAAAATAACTGAAAAGACTTGAGTTCTTTCCGGGCGGGCATGAAAAATGTCGGGGAAAAATATGATGGATGAAATAAAGCGTCTTAAAAGCCTTGCGGAAGAAGCGGCTCTGGAAGCCGGACGGTTCATCTTAGGGCGCATGGGAAAAGTGAGAGAGGTCTTCAGAAAAGAGGGCCAGAATAATCTGGTTACGGATGTGGATAAAGCATCGGAAAAAATGATAATCGCGAAGGTGCGAAAAAATTTTCCGTCACATTCAATATTGGCCGAGGAGGGAGGAAGTTATTCTTCTGAAGGCGGTTTCAAGTGGATCATAGACCCGCTTGACGGCACGACTAATTACACTCATGCCTTCCCGATCTTTTGTGTGTCAATCGCCGTGACACTAAAGGATTCGGTCAGGATAGGAGTTGTTTACGACCCGTCGCGGGATGAGCTCTTTACCGCCGAAGAGGGAGGCGGGGCGTTTCTGAACGGAAAACGGATAAAAGTTTCCGAAACCGTTCGAACGGCGGATTCACTTGTCGCGACAGGGTTCGCCTACGGCAGTGAAGGTAAAAACGCGAATATCGGTTATTTTAAAAAGATCATGAACAGGGTGCAGGCAATAAGAAGGGCCGGGTCGGCCGCAATAGATCTTTGTTATGTTGCATGCGGAAGGTTCGATGGATTCTGGGAGCTGGACCTCGCGCCGTGGGATATGGCCGCAGGCCAGTTGATCGTAAAGGAAGCGGGCGGGACCGTGACGATGCTGGGCCGTCGGGCATTTGATGTTTACGGGAAGGAAATAGTGGCGACGAACGGGAAGATACACGGAGAAATGCTGGATCTGCTCAAAAAATAAGCGGATTTGAAAACTACGTTCAGGTTGGGTATACTCACTACATGTGTTTTTGTGGGTGGTCAGTGAAATAGGAAAGGCGATAGGAATGCCCGGTAAAAAAAACAGCTTAAAACATACGATACTTGTTGTTGACGATCAGGTTGGCATAGTTTCTTTTCTTCATGATTTTTTCTCACAAAAAGGGTATGCGGTTCTGCAGGCCACCAGCGGGAACAGCGCCCTGCAGATCATCAAAAAAAAGGTCCCGCAGATCATCCTTCTGGATATAAAACTTGGATGGGGTAAAGACGGCATAGAGGTGCTCAAGGAGATAAAGAAGATCGCGCCGCACGTGAAGGTTTTAATGATGACCAGTATCGCGGATGAAGACGTTATTGAAAAGGCGTTTGATCTGGGAGCGGAGGATTATATAGTTAAACCGTTCAGCCTGAGCTATCTTGAAAAGATCGTTATGCTCAAGATCCTTAATCTGGAAATAAAAAATATCGGGACAGACACGAATGAAGACCGGCCGGAAAAAAATATTTGATGGCCGTGTTTTCAGTATTTTTAAAGAAGAAAAAACCCTTCCGGACGGAAAAAAAGCGTATTTTGAGGAAGTAGTTCATTCGGGCGCGGCTCTCATAGTTCCCTTTGCGGGAAACAGGGTTGTTTTTCTGCGTCAGTACAGGTGCGTTATAGGCAGGTATATCTGGGAATTACCCGCCGGCACGCTCGAGAAAGGAGAAACGCCTTATGCCTGCGCTAAGAGGGAGATAACCGAAGAGACCGGTTATGAGGTAAAAAAACTTACGCGGCTGGGCATGATATACACGACTCCGGGGTTTTGCAACGAAAGGATATATATTTACAGGGCCGAGTGCGGAAAAAGAGGGGCACCGTGCCCGGACGCCGAGGAATATATAAAAATAAAACATTTCACCTGTCGCTAAATCCGCGTTCTTTTCAAAAAAGGCAAAATACACGATTCCAAGACCATTGCCGCCCTGTGCTACGCCGGCGTTTTATAAGAATACATCACCAGTTTTCGGGCGGACACATGGGTCCGCCCCTACGCCTTTTATTTATACCCATTGAACGAAACGGTCAAGGACTTGTCTTTGAGGGGTCTTTCCGGAATGTTGTCGGAAGCGGGATATCCCAGCGCGATGACAAGCTCTATCTTTCTGGACGGGGGCACGTGAAGTATCTTTTTTAGTTTTCTCTCATTGAACCATCCCAATATGCATGAATCTATGCCGAGGTCTTTTGCCGCCAGAACTATGTGACTGCACGCAATACCCGTGTCTATGCGCTTGAAATCGGTGTTTCTCAGTTTTCCGCCGATCCATGCAGGCAAAGCCATTTTTTCCGCGACTATAACTATGAACGCAGAAGCTTCGCGCGCAAATGAGCACATTTTGTGAAAACCGGAGAAGACGCTTTCCGCCATTTTATTTTTTACAGCGTCATCGTCAATTATGATGAATTTCCAGGGTTGTGAGTTGCAGGCTGAAGGCGCGTGACGCGCCGCTTCGGCGCATGATTCCAGCAGTTCACGTTTGACGGGCCTTGTGGTATAGGCGCGGATACTTCTTCTTGATCTTGCCAGCTCTATAAAAGTTCTCATGGTGGTTTTGCCTCTTTTTGATTATAATATAGAATAACAGAAAATAACAGGCGTAAATTGGCGCGGATTTTTTCGTTAAAATGAAAAATATTTTGCTGTTAATTGTATTAGTTTTGGCCGTTCCGTTTCTGGCTGGCGGTGTCATGTCGCTCAATCCGGCGACAGAGGAAGAGGAACTTGTCCTGATATCGTCTGCCGAAGAGCGGAACATGGGCAGAAAAATAGACGAAAAGGTCAGAGAGCAATTTAATTTACCGGTGGATCCGTTGGAGCAGAAACGCATTTCGCGGATCGGGGAAAAACTCGCTTCCGGTACTGACAGAAAAGATACGATGTATCATTTTACAGTTCTGGACGATGAGAAAGATGGTAATTATAATGCTTTCGCGGCGCCGGGAGGTTATATTTATATATTTTCCGATCTTGTTGACGTCATGGCGACGGATGACAGCATAGCGGCGGTTCTGGCTCACGAGATGGGGCATGTGGAAGCCCGGCACTCGGTTAAACGCCTGCAGGGCAGTATAGGCGTGACCGCGCTCATGCTGCTCGGATCACAGGCGCAGGGAGATACGGGAACGTATGCGGCCGCGAACAAGGCCATAGGGCAGCTGATGGCCGCTTATTCCCGCAGTGACGAACGCCAGGCCGATGAACTTTCAACGCGGTATCTGCGTCTGGCGGAATTTGATGCGGCCGCGGCTTCCGGGGCTCTGAAAAAGCTGAAAAAACTGAGAAAAAAAGGTCCGACGATGAAGTTTTCTTTCTACAGGGGGCATCCGTATCTTTCCGAACGCATCGCCTATCTTGAGAAATATACTAATGGGTATACGAATTTTGATGCTTATATCAATATCGTTCGAAAAGAACAGGCATAGAATCACGCCGCATGAGCTTCAGCAAAATGGAAAAGTAAAAATTAAAGAGTAAAAAGTAAAATTTAAATTAAAAAGTGTAAAATTCAGAACAGATGGGACAGACAAAAACGGTTAAAGATGAAACGGGGGTAAGTGGTGAAAAAACTGGCGGTAGTTTACTATTCCGGAACGGGAAATACCGAAGCCATGGCCCGGTTGGTGGCTGAAGGGGCAGAGCAGGGCGCGAAAGATATTCAGGTAGACACTGAAAAGATAGATAATTTTCCGGCCCGGAAAGCGCTTGAATATGACGGTCTCATAATAGGTTCGCCGACATACTACGGTTCGATGGCGTACCAGGTGAAAAAATTTTTTGATGATTCGGTCAGTTTTCACGGCAAGCTGACCGGTAAGATCGGAGGTGCTTTTTCGTCCGCCGCGAACATCGGCGGGGGAAACGAAACAACAGTAGCCGGTATTCTCAATGCGATGTTGATCCATGGGATGATAATCCAGGGCACGGCATCGGGGGATCATTATGGCCCCATCGCGATCGGTGCGCCCGACGCGCGCGTAGAAAAACAATGCCGTGAGCTCGGCACCAGGGTCGCAAAGCTGGTTGAGAAACTCGGCGCATAACGTAGGGGCGGACCCATGTGTCCGCCCGAAACGCTTGACCGAAACGTCCCGCGTCCAAACGACCCGAAGAATCGCCTGGGGACCTTGCTCGCGGGGACGGTCAATTTCCCCAGCGAGGAAATTGACCTCTGAAATTTCCCTCGCTCTCCCTCAGGCCTTTGGCCTGAGGGAACCTTGCCCGCTCGGAAAATTTAAGCCCCGAGAGCAAGGTCCCCAGTCGATTCTACGCACCGTCCGTATTTGTGACGATGATGCATAGGAGCGGGACGGAGAGAAGAGTGAACAGTAGGGGCGGGGTTTCCCCGCCCTGCGGTTTGGGAAAAGCCAAACAGGAGGAGACAACATGGCGAAAAAAATAATAATAATTATTATGACGGGATTATGTCTTTCTGTTTTTGTCTCTTCTGAGGCGTCCCCAGAAGATCTCAAACCGAAATCCTGGTTTAAGAGGCTGAAAGGGTTTGCCAAAAGCCGGAAGGCCATGGTGGAAGAACTCGCCGGAGAAACCGCCGGTTATAAAAAGATCAGCGGTGCGATCAATGAGAACCAGCTCCAAAAAGGGAAGACAGCTTCTTATATAGAAACGAAGTACGGAAAACCGGTGGTAATTTTACCGGAAGAAGAAGGCGCTTTCGCAAAATGGGTCTATAAGCCGTCTAATGCATCTTTTTTTTCGGGAGAAAAAGCATACCTTTTTTTTGATAAGGACGATAAACTGACCGGATGGCAATTGCTTTGTTCAAAAGAAAAGACGCAAGAACAATAAAGTTAACGGGTCAAATTAGATCATGTAATTCGCTTCAAGCACCTGCAGCGCCGATTTGTTTTGCGGCGTAAAATGACGATTGTGTTTTCCTCCCGCGTAGATATTTGCTTTCCATGCCCACCAGTATACGCCGGCAAGCCATGGCTGGTCCCACATGGTTTCAAAGAACGCCTTATAGCAGCGGGCCTGTATCTCCTGATCGGCGTTACCATTTGACCCGTTTTGCCAGGGGGTACTGGGCGCATTCGGCGCGCTGGGGTATCCGATCTCGGTGAATAGTACCGGTTTGTTTATTTCGGCATGCCAGATGGTTATTTCATCTTTCCATTTCTCCCATCCCTTTTTCAATTCCTCTTCGGAAGGATCGGACTGGTAAGAGAGGGGAAAGTACGCGTCAATACCGGCATAATCGAGATCCTCCCAGAATTTTATATTTTTAAAATTATCCCAGTTAGCGGCATAGGTCAGCTCTCCGGAAAAAACTTCGCGTATACCTTTTATGATATCGCGCCACTCAGATGTTTTCTGCGTGCTGAAAGTGAGTTCCGTCCCGACGCAAAAGATACTCACATCGTGTTCTTCGGCCATCCGGGCGTAATGGAGAATGAACCGCCTGTATTCCTGAAACCATTCCTGCCAATCCTCTTCACGGGTAAACCCAATATCGGCGCGCCAGTACGTTCCGTCACCCTTGTCAATTATGTCTATGTGAGGTTTAAGCATGACCGTAAGGCCGATCTCACGGGCCTTTTTAATCGCGTGGATCACGCTTTTATCGCTCGGGGTTCTATCGGTGCGTTCTATGACGGTCGAGTCATGATTCCTTTGAAAATGGGTGATGCATATGGCAATGTATTCAACCCCGGCGGAGGCCAGTCTTTCCATGGATTCATCAGAGTCGCTGGACCCGAATCGGTCTTTATCCCAGGTCACATAGCACATGCCCTTTTGGGGGGAACCGGTTCCGGCAGCATGAAGAAAAGGACTCACTGAGCACATGTACAGAAAGAATGCAGCCAAGCACCGTATTCCGGCTGTGAATAGCCGGATTTTCAGATTTTTTATGGAAAACGAATACTTCATTTTTCGCTCTTTTGCCTAGACAACGGAACATAATACGGACAATATATGAGTATAGTGATAGTAAAAACGAAAGCAAGGCGCAGAATCTCGCTTTTTCTTTTTTAACACAATTAGCGGAAATGACATTATCTACAGAGTAGGGCACCCACAAGGGGTGCCCCTACGAATTTCATTTTTTGGCGATTGTGGGAACGAAGACGCAGGGGCGGGCCTTGTGCCCGCCCGAAACGACCGCAGTAAGTTTTTATTTGTTTTGACCTGTCTCTTGGTATATAATTACGTATTCGTATACATATTCATATGGGAAAGGCCGAATGGAAAAACATCGTATTACGCTGACGCGCCAGGGACGGGATAAACTGTGCGCCGAGTTAAAATGTCTGACAAGCACAAAGCGACGGGAGATAGCAAAAGCGCTCGCCGAAGCCAGAAGCCACGGCGACTTGAGCGAGAACGCCGAATATGACGCCGCCAAAGAAGCGCAGGCGCATAACGAAAGAAAGATCTCCGAGCTGGAAAATATCCTGATCCGTTCCCGCCTGATAGACGAAAAAGCCATATCCGGAGATAAGGTCCTGTTGGGAGCCACAGTAAGAGTGAAGGACTGCGTGAGCGGCGAAGAGTTTGATTACATGCTCGTTGCCGGAGAAGAGGCGGACCTTGAAATGAACAAAATATCGCTTTCTTCACTGGTTGGGAAAGCTCTTTTAGGCCACAAAGTCGGAGATATTGTTGAGATGCGGGTTCCCGCGGGCGCGCTTAAGTATGAGATTGTGAGTATCAGCCGGTAAGAGATGCGTCTGTTGCAAAAAAACCATATACCAAAACCCGGAAGAAAAATGAAAGCTATAGGCGATCCAAACAGGAAACCGTGGAGTAAGTTGAAAAAAACGTTAGTTGCGTTGTTTGTTGCCGCAGTGGTATATTCTTTTCTTCCGCTTATCCCTTTTTACTTCATGCGCGGTGCGGATCCGGCTGACAACAATTCTGCTAATGCAGAAAAGCTGAGCCATAATCGCGGGACGTATTTCTCGTTTATTGTTCGCAGTGATATTCATGCCGGGCTGGCGTTCACGGACTCGGCATCGCTCAAAGAAATATGGCATATCAATCGGGAAGACAGGTTTCGTAAAATCCCGACAGATTTTGTTTTAACCACCGGAGATGTTACTCTTGACGGAACGCGCCGTCAGTTTCTGGCGTACAAAAAAATACAGGAATTGATAAAGTTCCCCGTTATTTCTGCCATCGGGAATCATGATAACCCGCGGTTTTTTGACGAATTTTGCGGCGAGAATGAATTTGCCTTTGCAAACCGGAATTCATACTTTATCGTTCTTAATAACGAAGAAGGTCAGCTCCGGGAAGAACAGTTCAGGTGGCTTGAAGATAATTTGAAAAAAGGACAGGCGTTCGAGAATATATTCATCGCCATGCACAAGCCTCCGTTCAATCCTTATCAACAGGACTGGTATAATGTTGAGGCGAAACCATGGGCATACAGGTTCAGGAAACTCTGCGGCAAATACGGCGTTAAGACGGTATTTTCCGGGCACAGACACATGTTCAAACACGAACAATTTGACGGCGTGGATTATATCGTGACAGGTGGGGGAGGCATGCTTACTGAGATACCGGATGCCGACGGCGGATATCTTCATTATGTTGTTGTGACCGTTGAGAATGATTATGTTACGTATGAGGTGAGAAAGGTCTCTCCGCCGCTGTGGGAGTATATTACATATTATTTTTGGAAAGAGGCCGTGTATTGGGTCCGTAATTTTTACGGGACGGGCTATATATTCGGCAGAAATATGAGAATAGAACCCGTAAGAGGAGCGCAAGAGGAGATCAAGGTAAGATCGGAGGCGTTAGGTGTTTCGTAAAAATGTAAATGTAAAAGGGCATATAGGAACCGTTGAAACCAGGTATTATGATATGCCCGGCGGCGGGAGTTTTGTTCTGGAAAGCGGCGCGCGTCTTGCCGAACTTCGGATAGCTTATCAGACGTATGGAGAATTAAATAGCGACAAGACGAACGCGATCCTTATATGTCACGCGCTTTCGGGAGACGCGCATGCCGCGGGGATTGAGAGTGAAGAGGAAAAACCCGGGTGGTGGAATGAGATGATAGGCCCGGGTAGGGCTTTTGATACGGAAAAATTTTTTGTTATATGTTCAAATATTCTCGGCGGCTGTAAAGGTTCAAGCGGCCCCGGCGCGATAAATACCGCAACAGGCAAACCGCATGGTCTCTCTTTTCCGATCGTGTCTATCAGGGATATGGTGAATGCGCAAAAGAAACTGCTGGATTTTCTGGGGGTACAGAAATTGTTTTCGGTATGCGGCGGATCGATGGGCGGCATGCAGGCCTTGCAGTGGGCCGTATCCTATCCGGAGAAAGTTCTCTCCTGCATACCCATAGCTACGACGTATAAGCATTTCGCCCAGCAGATCGCTTTTGACGAAGTCGGCAGACAGGCCATAATGTCCGATCCGGCATGGAATAGCGGCGATTATTACGATGGAAAACACCCTGTGGCCGGACTGGCAGTGGCTCGCATGGTGGGACACATTACCTACATGAGCCACGAATCCATGGAACAGAAATTCGGCAGGGTTTTGAAAAAAAAAGAACTGGGGCACGAATTCTCAACGGAGTTCGAAGTGGAAGGATACCTGCGCTACAGGGGAGACAGTTTCGTAAAGAGATTTGACGCAAACTCGTATTTGTATATAACAAAAGCGATGGATTATTTCGATCTGCAGAAGGACGGAGAATTGAGTCACGCATTCAAGCAAGCAAAAGCTAAATTTCTTGTTATTGCGTTCAGCTCGGACTGGCTTTATCCCCCGGCGCAATCGAAAGAAATAACCAGGGCGCTTAAGATGAATGGGCTGGATGTTACATATTGCGAAGTGAGTTCAAATTGCGGACATGATGCTTTTTTGATAGAATTTGAGGAAGAAACGAAATTGATAAAACATTTTCTCGGGAATATTTACAAAAAATTGAAGGAAAAGAAATGGTGAGTAAAATAAAAGAAGACCTGAAGATCGATCACAGGGTCATCGGCGACATGATCGCGCCGGAATCCAAGGTGCTTGACATGGGGTGCGGCAGCGGTGACCTTCTGGAGTATCTCGTAATAAGCAAGCACGTCAAGGGCAGCGGGGTAGAAATAGACGAAAAGGCCATTTATAAATGCGTGGAAAAAGGTCTCAGCGTATCACATGGTGATATAGATTCCGGGCTTAAAGAATACCCGGACGGCAGATTTGATTATGTTATTTTTAACCAGACAATGCAGCAGGTCCAAAGGCCGCGAGAGGCCATAGCCGAGGCCATGCGAATAGGGAAAAAGGTTATAGTAGGGTTTCCTAATTTTTGTCATATTAAGGCCAGAATACAGCTTTTTTTCGGCGGGCATGTGCCCGTGACGTCATTTCTGCCTTATGCCTGGTATGACACGCCCAACCTCCATTTTTTAAGTATTAAGGACTTCAGAAAATTCTGCGCCGAACAAAATCTAAAAATTGAAAAAGAGGTCTTTCTTTCGGGAAAAGGCGTAATGATGTTCATGCCTAATCTTTTTGCGTTAAACGCTATATTTCAGATATCCCGTTAACAGAGCCTCGCAAAATGAAGCCGCGTGATATCTTTTGTTACGGATACGATGGAAGAGAACCCTGCATTCGCAAGCCATGCCAAAAAACGTGAAAATCAATTCTTTTCAGGAGCAATACGAAATATTGAACGACGAGCAGAAAACAGCCGTTGACATTATCGACGGCGCTCTGCTTGTTCTGGCCGGCCCCGGCACGGGTAAAACACAGCTGTTGTCTGTTCGAGCGGCGAATATTATCCGTAAGAAAAAAGCCGTTCCGGAAGACATTCTGATACTCACGTTTTCCAATGCCGCAGCCAGTGCCATGCGGGAACGTCTGTCAAGGATCATAGGGTATGAAGGATATAATGTGGTGGTTGAAACCTTTCATAGTTTTGCGAATTCTATTGTTTTGGAGTCGGAAGACGCGCTTAAGTATGTCAAGGACAAGATCGAGATAGGCGAAATTGAGAGAATAAAGGCATTTGAATATATCATGGATAACGTGAAAGGGGTTGAGCCGCTCAGGCCTTTCGGCGCGCCCTATATCCATCGTCGTGAAATTGAGAAAAGGATAAGCGAACTTAAAAATGAGGGAATATTGCCGACAGAATTCAAAAACAGCCTGAAAGGCCTTTGTCCGGACGGCATAAATCTTGAAGAAAAGCATGTCCTGCGATTAAAGGCCCTTGCCCTTATATATGAGAATTACGAAAAGCTTAAAGATGAAAAGGGCGCGGTTCTTTTTGATGAAAGAGGGCGTATAGATTATGATGACATGATCCTTGTGGCGCTGGATGCTCTCAGCCGGGAAAGGGCCTTGCGGAAATCCTTCCGCAAGCAGTATAAATACGTCATGGTCGATGAGTTTCAGGATACTAATGGCGCTCAACTCGAACTTTTATTCAGCATTCTGGATCCGGCAAGGCCCAACATATGCTGCGTGGGAGATGATGATCAGGCAATATACCGTTTTCAGGGCGCGACACTGGCGAATTTTCGAAGATTAAAGGAAAAAATACCCACGATCAGAACGGTTGAATTACGGATGAATTACCGCTCGACGAAGGAAATAATAGGGTTATCACGCCAGATCATAACGCAACTTCCGCAGGAGGAGCGTCTTTCCGGAAAGGAACTGGTCTCTCGCAGGGACTATGTTCAGCAAAGCGCACGGTGTCTTGAATTCCGGACAGAAGAAGAGGAATTGAATTTTGTTGTAGAAGAGATAAAAAAGCAGGCGGAAATCATAAAGCGAGACGGATCTCTTTCCCCCGAGGAAAGAAAAAAACCGTATAACAATATAGCCGTTCTTCTTAGAAGACGCAGCCAGATACTTAAAATAGTGGACGCTTTTCTCAGGGCGGGCATTCCGTATGCTACTGATGGCGAAGAGGATATTCGTTCAGAAAAAGGGGTTCGGCAAATGCTTGACGTTCTGGAACTGTCCAGTGTAGATACCGAGGATAACAGGGGGAAATCTCTCCCGCTTTATAAAGTTCTTATGGCTGATTATACCGGAATTAAGCATGGAGACGTTCTTAAGTTTATTGGGGCCGTAAACTCGCTGAGGAGGGTTGCCGGAAAGAAAGGGGTCGGAGAATATATGTCGGTTAATCTGTTCCGGGAATTCCTTGGGAGTTTTCCGGCGGACCGCGAAAAGATGCCGTCAAAAAAAGAATCATCGGAACTCAAAGTCTCAAAAGAGCTGAAACTGACCGAGCCGCATGCGATGCATAAAATGGCATGGGCGATAAACAGGCTTATCGGGGACGCCAGGAACCGTCCGGCGCATGACCTTCTCCTTCAGTATATAAATGATACGACCCTTTACAGGTATATACTTCGAAAAAACGGAAAAGACAAAGTGCTTCGCATCAGAGAGCTTCGTTCTCTCGCGTCATTTATAAACATGATAAAAGAGTCCGATCTAGCCGATCCCGCTCTGAGTCTGGATGATTTCATGGACGAGCTTGCTCTCCGTAAAATACACGGCATGCCCTTGAAGGGGAAACTGGCCACCCTGAGTCAGGACGGCGTGCGCCTGTATACCGCGCATGCATCAAAGGGCCTTGAGTTCTACTCGGTGTTTCTGCCTTTCTGTCTTCAGGGACAAAGCTGGCCCGTGCGGCGAAAAGGTGAAACCATTCCGCTTCCGCCTGACATATGTAAAAGCAAGGAACGCCTCACGGAAAAAAGGAGGCTGAATCTTCTGAATACTTATGATGAATTACGGCTGTTTTATGTTGCGTCTACAAGGGCCAAGGCGAATCTTATTTACACGGTTACACCTAAAGAAAAATCCGTAATGAGCCAGTTTCTGGATCAGATAAAAATACGTCTCGAAGACGGATCGCCAATCGATGAAGAAAAGTTTCTTGTGGAATTTCTAAAAAAAGATAAAAGCAGAAAATATTTTGAGGATGAGCCGGCAATATTAAAAGACATGGTGGCTGATCTTACTCTGGATCCGACCAGTCTCAACAATTTCATTGCATGCCGGAGAAAATTTTTATACAACAATGTTTTTAAACTGCCCGGCAGAAAAAATCAACATTTGGTGTTCGGAAACTGTGTCCATAAAGCGCTCGAGGACGTTTATGCGATCTACATGGATGAAAAAAAGTTTCCCAATTTTAGTTTTTTTGAGAAACTGTGCAAAAAGGAGCTGGAATTTCAGGGGGTAAACAGGGAAATCAAGACCTGGTGCCTGGCTAAACTTGTCACGCTGGAGGAATGGTATAAAGCAGAGTCCCGACTGCCCGTGATGCCGTTGGGCCTTGAAAACAAACTGGAGATTGCCTTGGCGGACGGATTATTATTCAAGGGGACGTTTGATAAGATAGAAAAAGACAGGGAGGGGGGCTTGCGAGTAGTAGATTATAAGACGGGTAAACCGGATAAGCACGTGAAGGCCATGGCAAAGTGCCGGGATCTTTCCATGCATGAGTGTGATGATTATTATCGCCAGCTCGTGGCTTATAAGCTGCTGTATGAAAGGTCTCGCCCAAAGGATGAAAAAGAACTGATCAAGCAGGGAGTACTGCAGTTCTTGGAGCCGGTAGCGGCGACTGTAAAAAAATATGATCTTGAGAAAGGCACATACCGTAATATTGTTGCCGAACTTACCGATGGGATGGTATCCGATCTGGAAAAAGTAATCATAAAATGCTGGCGGAACATTCAGGAACTCAGGTTTGAGCGGCTTCCGGAAAGAGACGCAAAGGAAAGATGTTCCAGATGCGATTTTGATGCAATCTGCTGGTCAGACGGGTAATTAGTGATCAGTGAGTAGTGAACAGTGATCAGGCAGAGAGCAAAGTGCATAGAGCAGAGGGCAGAGAAGAAGATAGAAGTTGGGAAATAGGGGTCTGCCATTCTCGCACAATAACAATAGAGGAGATATTATAATGGGCAAAACATTTATTTCCGATTACAAAGAAAAGGATAAAATAGATTCTTTTTTTCTGCTTCACAAGAAGAACCTGAAACTCACGAAACATGATAAGCCTTATCTGGAACTCGGTTTGGGTGATAAGACAGGGAATATAGAGGGACGGCTTTGGGAAAGAGCCGAAGATTTTGCCGGCGCGGCCGATACGGGGGATGTGGTGCGCGTTACCGGATCGGTGGAAAAATACCGCGGGGATAACCAGCTCAAAATCGATTTTATAGAAAAAGCCGATGAGGGCAGCTTTCGGCAAGACGACATGGTGTGTGTTGCGGAGAACAGGGACAAAACGCGTGAAGATGTTTTTTCATATCTCGAAAGCATAAAAAATCCATGGATATGTTTATTGGTAAAGCGATTTACGTCTGATGAAACATTGATGTCGTTGTTTGCCGACGGTATAGGCGCGAAAAGATGGCATAATGCATATATCGGAGGGCTAATGGAGCATACATATGAAGTTATGCGTGTGGTTGAGGCGGTATGCGAGCTTTATCCGGAAGCGGACAGGGACATTGCCGTTTTCGGGGCGTTCATTCATGATATAGGAAAGGTGTTAGAACTGGACCCTAAAAAAATGGAATATACTGACCAGGGCGGACTTCTCGGGCATATCGCTATCGGTCACAAGATCCTTGTGGAAAGGATCAGAAAGATACCCGGGTTTCCGGATGAGCTCGGCATGCGTCTTGAGCATATTATTCTCAGCCATCACGGCGAATATGAGCAGCAATCCCCGGTTCTTCCCAAAACGCTTGAAGCGGTTATTGTATATCAGACGGACGACCTTGTTTCTCAGGCGAATGCGATAAAACAGATCCTTACGTCTCAGGCGGCCAAGGAAAAGACGTGGAGCAATTTTGTTTCGATCAAGAACAGGAAATTTTACATCAAAGATTTTGTTGCGGACGAAAAGAAGATCTCTAAGAAGCCCTGATGTTATCTATGAAGATAAGCCCGGAATAAACAGGGTTTTTATCCGATTCCACCCGTACAGCCACTTTCCGTATATCTTCCCGAAAGGCGCTTGTCATTTTTGTTTTTTTCCAGTCTGTTGAGTTTTCGGAAATATCCGCTGTTATAGTGGTCCACTCTCCGGGTTTGAGACGAATGCCCCGGGTCATTTCCGCGAAATGCCAGTTTTCACCCCCGGTTAATATGATTTTCCCTCTGAGTTTTTCCGGGGCGCTTGGGGGGAGATAAATATCCGCGGATAGAGTGCTATATTTTCCCAGATCGATAAATTGCTGGACTTCGGCAAGCGCCGCTGTCCATTTTTTGCCGGGGAATTCCGCGTAGAGTTCGAGACTTCCGCGGCCTTTGCTGGATATGCCGCTGATCTTTCTGAGATATCCGGCTACGTGGTCATCTTTTTCAAATTCCCAGGAGGGAATTTCCCATCCTTCATTGTCGTTCTCAAAATTGTAAAGAATATTTTGCCCCACGGGGACACGGACCGGCCTTTTTTGCACGGCGCGCGCGGAGGAACGAACGACTGCAGGCTGTTCCATGCTGATGTTGACGGTGAAATGTACCTGATTGCGGTAAAAGAAATAGACAGCGAATAGTATGAGCCCGGCCACTATCGAAAGGGCTACGACCAAAACCTTCACTTGTCCGGTGTAATCATTATGTGGGGCTGTTTTTTTTGGAAAGATGCCTTCCGTCCCGCCTGTCGAAGTGGCAAAATAGGTTTTTGACAGTTCGGAATCAACTTTGGTTTGTGTCTTTCCTCTCGGCATGATTTTCCCAGTTCTTTCTTTCGAAAAAATACACATATATAATACTGGATTTATCCGAAAAAGTATACGCAAAAATATTAAAAAGGCCTGTTGAGAAACATGACGGTCCCTTTTTAGAGTTTAAGAAAAATGCCGAAAAAAAGCTGTATTTAATATTTACATTGTAAATGTCGTATGATATACTCTGTATACCATACAAGATGTTTGACAGTTCCGTCTGCTGACCACAAAATATGCTGAAGGGGAGTATTTATGAGAATAATCTCAATCGCGAATCAGAAGGGTGGATGCGGGAAAACAACTCTTGCCGTAAACGTTGCGGCTGCGCTTTCAAGGCTTGGAAGTAAGACGCTTCTTATTGACTTGGATCCGCAGGCGCATGCCACGTTTGCGCTTGGATACAGCAAACAATCTTCAAACAGAAAGACCTCGTACAATATCTTCCGGGCATATTTTGATAATACCAGCTTATCTTTTGAGGAAACCATTATAGAGGGGCGTGGAAAGCTCTCTTTCATTCCTGCGAACATGATGTTAAGCGCAGTGGAGATCAATCTGGGGGGGGTGAGCGGGGCTGCTTCAATATTGCACCGCACGCTGGCCGATCCTTTTTTTGACAAGTACGAATACATCATAATAGACTCTCCGCCAAGTTTCGGTTTCCTGACACTGAATTCCATGTATGCCGCGGATATGATTCTTGTCCCGATAGATTTGAGTTATTTTTCGTTTAACGGAATACACGGTGTTTATCGCGTAACAAGTCTTTTGAACCGGGAGACGGGAAGGGATCCGTCGATCTTTTTTGTGCTGAACATATATGATCAACGTTCAAATTTTGCGAAACAGCTGGAAAAAGATGCTAAATCTAAGCTGGGTCCGTATCTTCTTCCGACAAAAGTACGTTCAAGCGTGCGTTTGAGAGAAGCCGCCAGACAGGGTAAGACGATATTTGAGTATGATCCGAAAAGTCCTTCGTCTCTGGATTTTTACAATCTCACCAGCGAGATTCTTACTGCCGAAGATAAAGACATAGATATGATCGTTCGGGAGTTCCTTATTCATGCCCCTAACGCCGGATCCGTCTATGTCCTCGGAGATTTCAACGGTTGGCAGAAATCGGAAGCAAACCGGCTCACAAAGCTTGAGAGCGGTCATTGGTCGGCTCATCTTACCATGGAAAGGGGTCGTTATCGCTATAAGTTCCTGGTGGATGATGAGTGGTTGCGGGACCCGAGAAATTCCGAAATCGAGACAAATGTCTTTGGCACTGCCGATTCCCTTCTGCGGGTATAAGAGTTTCTGTTTACAGGATCACGGATCAGGATACGCGAATGGTTGCGTTGCGCGGCCGCTCCGTCTTTTGTTGTTACCGTGCTATTAGAAAGGAAAAGATCATGACACAGCCCGTTATTTATCCAAAAAATAAAGAGGAGATAGTCGTTCGCTATAGCGCGAACCCCATTCTTACAAAGGATGATGTTCCGGCTGCCGCCAAGGGGGTTTATAATTCAGGGTGTGTCAAGACGTTAGACGGCCGGTATGTGATGCTCTGCCGAGTTGAGACGCCTTCAATGAAACAGCTCCTCTGGCCTGCTGACTCTACCGACGGTATAAATTTTAAATTGCGCCCGAAACCGATCAAAATGCCGACGGACGATGAATTTAGAGAATATACCGCCGGGATGTATTATGATCCGAGGATAACCGAGATAGAGGGAAAATATTATGTCGTATTTGCCTGTCACGGCGCCCATTCCTGCCGGTTGGGACTTCTGGAATCATCCGATATGAAAAATTTTGAGTGGAAAGGTTTTATTTCCGAAACAGATAACCGTAACGGTGTGCTTTTTCCTGAAAAAATAAACGGGTTTTACTGCCGGCTGGACAGGCCTAACACGGGTGACGGAAAGGGGTACATGTGGATGTCCTATTCGCCGGATCTGATCCATTGGGGACGTTCTAAGGCTGTGGCGCCTACCCAAGACGAGTGGGGATGGAAAAAAAACGGACCCGGGGCTGTCCCGATAAAAACCGATAAAGGGTGGCTTGTTATCTACCATGCGGTCAATGTGCAATGTGCGGCGCAGTACGTGTATCATATCGGGGTCATGCTTTTAGACCTCGTTGATCCATCAAGGATCATCGCAAGGGCCAAGGCCCCGATCCTTTCTCCGGTCATGGATTATGAGCTTAACGGCCTTACATATGCGGTGGTTTTTACCTGCGGGGCCGTTCTTGAAAAAGACGGAGAAGTGAAAATATATTACGGCGGCGCCGATACCGTTCAATGTCTGGCGACGGCAAAGCTTGAAGATTTAATAGACGCGTGTTTCAACCGATAAAAAACAGTCTTTTGATGTTATGACAGCCATGAAGAAATTCAAGGTTTCTGTCAGGAAGAACGAAGATCTTGCGGCTAAAATGCGCCGTTTCGGCGTGAAAGAAAACGACCTGACAGAACGTTTTATAAGATCTAGCGGTCCCGGCGGACAGAATGTGAACAAGGTTTCCACGTGCGTTTATCTGAAACATATCCCCACCGGAGTAGAGGTCAAATGCGGCAAAGAACGTTCTCAGGCTCTCAACCGGTTTCTCGCCAGAAGAATATTACTTAAAAAAATTGAAGAGATCAAGCTTGGCAGGGCTTCAGAAGAAAGAAAGCGTATAGAAAAGATACGCCGGCAGAAACGAAGACGCTCCAGAAAAGCAAAGAACAAGATGCTTGACGACAAGCGCAGGCAGGCGGGGAAAAAAGTTCTGCGAAAACCTATTAGTTCAGCGGATGATGATGCATAAGAAAAGAAGAGATACGTGGTCTTCGCGATTGGGCATCATAATGGCGGTGGCTGGGTCTGCCGTCGGACTCGGTAATTTTCTGCGATTTCCGGTGCAAGCCGTGAAGAACGGCGGCGGCGCGTTCATGATACCGTATTTTGTTGCGTTATTAGTTGTCGGCATACCTCTCATGTGGGTTGAATGGTCCATAGGCCGTTACGGCGGCGGGTTTGAGCATTCTACGGCGCCGGGCGTTTTCCACAGTCTGTGGAGAAAAAACCGTTTCATTAAATATTTCGGCGTCATCGGCATATTCGGGCCGATGGTCATCATGGTTTACTATCTGTATGTAGCGTCATGGACACTGGCGTACAGTTTTTTTTCTCTTGCGCAAAAATATTCGGGAATAACTGATCAAGCGTCAATGCAGGCCTTTTTAAGAGGGTTTCAGGGGTTGGAGAGAAATCAGTATTTTTCCAGCATGGGTCCGGCGTATGTATTTTTTCTGGCCACTTTTATTATCAATATCGTGATCCTCAAGCGCGGCATCCGCGGCGGAATAGAGCGTTTTTGCCGGTTTGCTATACCCACATTGTTTATTTTTGGTATTATTCTGGCAGTGCGTGTGTTGACACTGGGAACTCCTGATCCGGCGCATCCGGACTGGAATGTCGCAAGCGGACTCGGGTTTCTCTGGAATCCGGATTTTTCATGCCTTCGAAGCGCGAAGGTCTGGCTGGCGGCTACGGGACAGATTTTCTTTACGCTCAGTGTCGGGATAGGGGTTATTCTTACTTATGCCAGTTATCTGAAAAAAGGCGATGATGTTGCTTTGTCCGGGCTTACCGCTGTAAGTATGAATGAAATAGCGGAGGTTCTGCTTGGTGCGAGCATAATAATCCCGGCAGCATTTATTTTCTTCGGCCCCGGGTCTGTAGGCAATATTGCCGAATCAGGGGCTTTTAATCTTGGCTTTGTTACAATGCCGCTTATTTTTGGGCA
>JBDRNI010000164.1:0-2610 GCA_043811335.1 Candidatus Omnitrophota bacterium
TTAATTAACTATATAGACATGTTCACTCTCAAGATGAGAGCCGAGGGATGGTCTTACGCGTTGATGGCAATGGCTTTTGTCGTGATATGCGGCATTCCCGCGTGGAAGAATATTGAGCAGGCAAGGATCGATTCCGTAAGAGCGGTTACAGTTGAACAGGCTTATAGGCAATATTATACCGACGAAAATACAAAAAGCCTGTACGATTTTATTTATCAGGATGTTGCGCGGAAAGCAGCTGATGGAGGGCTGGAAAAGAAAAGGGATCCCAGCGGGCTTATTATTGAGAAGTTTGGTTTGCGTGATGGAGAAAGACTGAGCGAACGGGATTTCTTGAGGAATTTTGAAGGTGCCCTGGTCTCGATCCATGCTTACCGGGATGCCCTGGCGGATCTTGGCCTATTGGACGACCGAGCCGAACAGAATAGCTTTGAGAGGGTCACAAACGCGCTTGAGCTGTTCTGCCAGGAACATGACAGAATAGACCTTTTCAGGCAGTTTTTTGGCGTAAGTTCGGAAAGCGTTTTACCATATATGGTTCCGCAATCGTTCGTGAAACAGGCCGAAGAGGGTAAACCGGCGATGGAGGTGGCGCCTTCTTTGAGTAAAGAAAACCTGTGGGTCTGGCCGGACAACCTCGCGGGCAATGTGGCTTATATCAGTTTTCCCGTTCCCGCCGATAAAACATACGACATGCTGGGAAAAGAGTTCGTCTTTGAATTTATCGTCCCGCCGAGTTCCATGAACGCGTTCGTCGGGCGTCGGGTCAAGGCTTTTTATAGGGATGATCAGGGAAACCTTTGCGATGTCGGCGACGACATAGAGATAATACAGTATCTTCCCAGGGCTGACCAGACCAGAGAAGCCGGCGCCTTTGTAAGAATAAATGCTGCTCCGGATGATTATACTCCTAACAAATTTAATTTTAACGCGAGAGAATTCATTATAAGAATAGGCGGCAACATGGACGAACCGACGACACCGGATGACCGCTTTATTATCCTGGAGCCAAGGGTCCAGAATAGAGTATCTCTGGCTGACGAGCTTCTGTACGATTGGAGAGATATACAGGTAGCGGCGCCGGTTCCGGTGTATCCCGGAGACGAGGCGTATATCGGAGAGTTGACCACACCGGCACTTATAGGCGAAATAGAAGAGAACTCCGGAGATGTCAGAAAAGCCATAGAGAGCATGCCTCCGGATCAAGCGCGAAGTGAATCTTCTGGAGACATGAAGTTCAACGAACGTGCGATAGAGGCGTTGAGCAGGCGTTTGGCGTCCGGAGACACGGATATTACCGCCGAGGCCATAGAGAGCCTCAAGCAAAGGCATGATAAGCTTGTTATTTTCCTGACTGGGGGCGCGGTTATCGCGGCCGGCTTGGCGCTTTTTGCTCTGAAAAAGAGAAGAAATGCGCGGAAAAAAGTATCAGAAAAGACGTCGGAAGAACTTCCACAACCATTGCACATAGACACGGATATAAATCAGACCGTTCTTAGCGTTCTCATCCGCGGATGGCTCATGAAGACGCGGGAAGCCGCCGGCGCCGACGCATGGCAGAAAGTCCTGGAGAATAAAGAGGCGGCTTCCGGGTTGTTCCTTAAAAAATGTGAAAATTACGCCGCGGAAGAAGGCATTGAATTAAGTGATACGGCCGCCGAATTCATCAGACAGGAAGCGGAAAGAATAATTGCAGGGGAAGCCCTGATGGAAATAGCCGAAACTCAACTCCCGGTTGAAGGTATAGATCAGACAATAATCCGTATTCTCGTCCGCGGGTGGCTCGCTAAGACGCAGGAAGCCGCAGGTGAGGATACATGGCAGAAAGTCCTGCGAAATGCAAAACCTGCAACGGACTCGTTCCTCAAAAAATGCGAAACTTACGCCACAGAACTGGGTGTTGAATTAAACGATACGATCAAGAAATCCATCAGGCAAGAAGCTGAAATGATATTTGGCGCAGAAAAACCCGATGATGAACGTAGCGTGGAACCTGTAGAACCGACGCAAATAAACGCGAACAGCACTATCGGCGTCTTGCAGGAAGAGGTTAACATCGGTCTGCAAAATATTGATCCGTCAGTATACAGATTTGATTTTAACGCAGAAAGAGACACTCATGACGTGGAAGTAACCGTTACCACCGATGAGGTCACGCGGACGCTTGTATTGACGGTGTTCTATAATGAGGAAAGGGCAGCGTACGAGGCCGCTTCTCACGGGAACGCGTCGTCGGGGGGTGGACGAAACGGTAAAAATGCCTCATCCTGACTCCTGCATATTCTGCCGCCTGCCGGATAAAGAGATCATAAAGATAAACGGGTCAAGAACGGTTACGGTCAATGGCAGGCCGTATGAACTCGCTATTAATATCAATCCCTATTTTGACGGGCATGTTTCGCTTCTCGCGGGAAGCCCGGAACCGCAGTATCTCTCCCGGGAAAAAATAGCGGATTCATTGACCTTTCAGAAAGGCCTGGGCAGCGGATTTTCCGGATTTTATGTCAGCCCGAAAGGCGGCGCAACAGTGCCGCATTTTCATGCCAAATATAAAAGGACACCTGAGACGCCTGTATGGCGCAATTTGAAGGAAGGAAGAATTGTTGTAGC
>JBDRNI010000165.1:0-2595 GCA_043811335.1 Candidatus Omnitrophota bacterium
GCAGGAAGAACTCAATATTTTTTATCGGCTTGCTACAAATACGGCGGCCGCGCTTAAAGGCGCTCAGCTTGCCAGCGATCTTAGAGACGCCCAGGCGGATTTTATCGGCATGGAGAAATTCGCCACCATAGGCCGGCTTGCCGCAAGCACTAAACATGAGGTCAATAATCCGCTTAACATGGTTTATGGCAGTTTTCAGCATGGGTTGAGAGCGCTTAAGAATACCAGGGACGGGTTTTCGGGGTTCCGGGCGTGGATGAGAACGACAATAGATAGGATAAACGCGCTGTCTCCCGCGCTTGCGGCTGCGGGTAAATCAGCCGGTTTGCATGTTCTGGATGAAGCGGTTTCAGCTCTGGACCGGGAAAGCGCGGATCATGACAAGTTCCAGAAAGAACTCGGCGGATATTATTCTCACGTCGCGGAACTTGAAAAAGAAATAGAAAAAACCGCGGATAAAGCGAAAAACAAAAAAGAAAAAGACGAGCTTGAAGAACTTTCGTATCTCTTTGAAACCGTTAAAAATATCATCTCCAGGGTAAAAGACAGAGACGTTCTCATGGAAAGCATTCTCAACAGGGGGTTCGCCAACGCGCGCAGGATAAACACGGGGTTAGACGCGATCTATCGTCTGCCCAAAGAGGTGGGCAAGGGGCTTTCCCCGATAGAGGTGAAAGACATCATGGACGCGAGCCTTGTTTTCGCGAGACAACAGGCCTACTGGGAAACACTCACGGATACACTTGTTGTAAAAAACATCCCGGGGCATCTTCCCAGAATAAAGGGGTATTATAACCGGCTCATGAGCGTGTTCTCAAATCTGTTTATCAATGCGTATCAGGTCATGCCGAAAAAGCCGCCGCTTCCCCCGGGAGAACGGGTCATAAAGATAAGCGCGAGGGTCAGCCCGGATAACCCGGGATTCGTGGAGATACGCGTCGCGAACAGGGGCCCGTTGATACCGCGGGAAAACCTGGAACTTATATTCAATCATGGTTTTACCACGAAAAAGGGCGGTTCCGGGATAGGCCTTTATATATCAAAGATCCAGGTAGAGGTTTTCAACAAGGGCCGCATTTATGTCCGGAATATTGAAGAGTTCGGCCCTGAGTTTGTCGTGGAACTTCCCGTGTGGAAGGAAAAGGAGGATGAGAAAAAATGAATATCCCTGATATATTGATAGCGGACGATGAAAATGAAGCGCGTGACATGATCCGAAAACTCCTGAACGACTCTATAAGATGTAATATCCACGAGGCGGAAAACGGCGACGAGGCCCTTAAGATACTCAAAAAAGAGAAATGCGATATTCTGATACTGGATATACGCATGCCCAAAAAAAGCGGCATGCACGTGTTAGACGAGATGATGGCGGCCGGCAAGAACGTGGATACGCTTGTCATAACCGCGTGGGACAGCGCCCTCGTGGCGGAAGAATGCGCAAAAAGAAACGTTGAATGCATGCCCAAGCCCGTCATGTTTGACGAGCTTTACGCTAAAATAACCAAACTGCTGAAAAAACGCGGCCAGTTCATTCCCGTTGATACCGGAGAGGACGAATAATGAAAATGCCGAATATACTGATCGTGGATGACGAAGGCGAAGTGCGCGAAATGATGAAAAGTTTTCTCAGCGACCGTATAAAATGCAGGATCTACGAAGCGGAAAACGGTGACAAGGCGCTCAAGATACTCGCTGAAAAGAACTGCGATGTAATGATACTGGATATACGCATGCCCAAAAAAAGCGGCATGCGCGTTCTGGACGAAATAGCCGTCCTAGGCGGAAACCTGGATACGCTCATCGTAACCGCATGGGACAGCGACCTCATAACGCAAGAATGCGCCCGAAGAAAAATTGAATGCATATCCAAGCCGGTCAAGTTTGAAGAGCTTCACTATAAAGTAACAGAACTCCTAAAAAAACGAGGCCAATTCATCCCCATTGCCAACAAAGCATAGCGAGTAGGGCACCTTTGAAGGTGCCCTACTACTGCTGTCATTCCCGCGTAAGCGGGAATCCAGAATGGATCCCCATTGTCATGGGGATGACAGCCATCTGCCCATTCCTATTTAGTTAAAACGATTTCGGACTTTGTATCAGGATACCCCGCGCGGTTTTGTTTCCCTGATTTTCAAAATAATGAGGAAGATGGCTCTCAAAGTAGATCGAGTCGCCGAAGGCGATCGTGTGAACCTCGTCATGCACGTGGGTTGTGATCTTGCCTTTGGTAACGATGAGAAGTTTTTCGGTCTGACGGGGGTCTTCTTCAGACCGGGTAGCCCCGCCGGGTTCTAATACGAGTTCCATGCCTATAAAAGAGCTCCTGGGCGAGCTCAATATCTCAATGAATGCCTTGTCGCTGTAAGTAAATTTGCCCCTGCGTGTTTTCTTTTGCACCATATCCGCCAGCACACCTTTTTCGCGCGGCATGGCCCGTTCCGTATCAGCCAGAAGCTCTTTCACATCCATGTCCAGACCGCAGGCGATCTGATGAATGGAATTCAGCCGTCCGTCCAGCCGGCCTTTTTCAATGCGGATAAGAGATTTGTAGCTTATTGCCCGGCTGTCAAATATATCCATGAGCTTTTCATG